>JADGGM010000025.1 GCA_019689955.1 Gemmatimonadaceae bacterium | reverse complement strand
ACCCCGACATCCCCCCACCGTCCCCACTCCTCAACTCCATGCTCTTGATGTTCGTCCCCGTATTGGTGACCGCCTCCGCGATGTCCGCATAGAGCCCTCTCCGGTCCGACCCTTCCACCGCCAGCCGCACCAGGAAGAGCTCCCCTTCCATCTCCTGCCAATCGATGTCTAGCCTCCGTTCGGGCTCGTGCGAGAGGAGCAGCACGTTCGGGCAATCCGCCCGGTGGATGCTCACCCCTCTCCCTCGCGTGACGTACCCTACGACCGGATCGCCCGGCACCGGCTGGCAGCACTGCGAGTACCGCACCATGAGCCCGTCCACGCCCTGGATCCGGACCCCCTTCGACCCCCCGCGCATCCGCTCGACGAGCCTCTCGAAGGCGCTCGTCTTGGCCGGCGGCTCGTTCGCACTCTCCAGGTCGGGGTAGATCGCCCGCAGCGCCTGCCCGACGTGCACGTCCCCTTGTCCGATGGACGCGATGAGGTGCTTGGCGTCGGTGAGGTTGAGCGCCTTCGCGGCGCGGGCGAGCGCGTCGTCGTCCGGGCGCGGGAGGTGGCGCCGCCGGACCTCGCGGTCGAGCATCTCCCGTCCGAGCTTCGCGGAGGTGTTCTGCTCCTCCTGCTTGATCCACTGCCGGATCTTGTGCCGCGCCCTCCCGGTCCGCACGTGGGAGAGCCAGTCGCGGCTCGGCCGCGCGCTCGGCGCGGTGAGGATCTCGACCGTGTCCGAGTTCCGGAGCTGCTTGGAGAGCGGCGCGATGCGCCCGTTCACCTTCGCGCCGAGGCAGTGGATCCCGACCTCCGTGTGCACCGCGAAGGCGAAGTCGATCGGCGTCGCCCCCTTCGGGAGTTGGATCACGTCCCCCGTCGGGGTGAAGACGAAGATCTCGTCCTGGTACAGGTCGAGCTTGAGGAACTCGAGGAACTCGTCCGGCGTCTTGGCGTCGAGCTGCAACTCGAGCACCTGCCGGAACCAGCCGAGCGCGCGGTCCAGCTCGTCCGCGCTCTTCGCGTTCTCCTTGTAGAGCCAGTGCGCGGCGATACCGTATTCCGCCGTGCGGTGCATCTCGTACGTCCTGATCTGCACCTCGAAGAGCTGCCGCCCCGGCCCGAACACGGTCGTGTGGAGCGACTGGTACCCGTTCGACTTGGGCTGCGCGATGTAGTCCTTGATGCGCTCCTGCAGCGGGGTCCACCCGTCGTGGATGATCCCCAGCGCGTGATAGCAGTCGGGGACGGAGTTGACGAGCACGCGAATCGCGAGGAGGTCGTAGATCTCCTCGTACGGTTTGTCGCGCTGCTTCATCTTCTTGTAGATGGACCACAGGTGCTTGGGGCGCCCCGTGACCTCGACGTTCTGGAGCCCGGAGCGGCGTAGCTCCTTCTCCAGCGGCACGGCGAGCTGCGCGATGAGCTTCTCGCGCTCCCCGCGCTTCTGCGCCACGAGCTTCGCAAGCTTCTTGTACTCCGCCGGCTCGATGTGCTTGAACGCCAGATCCTCCAGCTCCCACCGCATCCGCGCCATCCCGAACCGGTGCGCGAGTGGGGCGTAGAGGTCCATCGTCTCCTGTGCGATCCGCCGGCGTTTCTCCTCGGGGAGGTACTCGAGGGTCCGCATGTTGTGCAACCGGTCCGCGAGCTTGATGAGGATGACGCGGACGTCCTTGGCGATCGAGAGGAGGAGTTTGCGATAGTTCTCGACTTGCCGCTCCTGCGTGGAGCGGAAGGAGATGTTGCTGATCTTGGTGACGCCGTCGACGATCTGGGCGATCTCGCGCCCGAACTCGCGCTCCACGTCGGCGACCGTGACGGCGGTATCCTCCACGACATCATGGATGAGCCCGCTTGCCACGGTGACCGAGTCGAGGTGGAGGTCGGCGAGGATCTTCGCCACCTCCACACAATGGAGGACGTAATCGTCCCCGGAGGACCGCTTCTGCCCGAGGTGCGCCTGATGGCTGAACTGATAGGCGCGCGTGAGCAGATCCGTGTCGAGACGCTCGACCAGCGGATCGCTCTGCAAGTCCCACCCGGGGATGACCGTCTTCAGCGCAGGTGCCGTCACATTCGGTTCGACTCGACAAAGCTCACGTAACTCTCGCGCCCAATCACGACGTGGTCGCGAATCGGAATTCCTAACAGCTCCCCGCTCGCAATGAGCTCGCGGGTCACCTCCACGTCTTCCGGCGACGGGGTTGGATCGCCGCTCGGGTGGTTGTGCACGAGGATGATCGCCGCCGCACAGGCGACGATCGCCTCGCGAAACACCTCCCGCGGGTGCACGAGCGATGAGTTGAGCGTCCCCCGCGTGACCAGGATGTCACGCTTGAGCCGGCACTGGGTGTCCAATGCCAGGACGTGAAACTCCTCCACTGGCAGGTCGCGCAGCCGGCCGCTCACCATCCGGTGCACGGCCTGCGCGCTCCGCAGTGGGGCGTTGGGGTCCCACTCCTCCTCGGTCACGCGCCGCCCGAGCTCGAGCGCGGCATGCAGCGTCACCGCACGCGCCGGCCCGATCCCGCGCATCGCTCTCAGCCCCTCGACGGGCTCCGCGGCTATGGTCCGGAGCGACCCCCCGGCACGCGCCAGAAGCTCGTTCGCGACATCCAGAGCCGACAACCCTCCAGAGCCGGACCCGATCACGATCGCCAACAGCTCGGGCACGCTCAGCCGCTGCGGCCCCAACTGCGTGAGCCGCTCCCTCGGCCGTTCCAAGAGGGGTAGCTCCTTAATACTTAACGCCTTTCTAACCACCTGACCAGCGGCAAAGGACATGGGCAAACCTCCAAGGTCGCTCGAGTTGGTTCGCCTAACCTACGCCACCTGGCCAGCTTACGCGGTACCATTCTCATCCGGGCACGACGATTTCTTTGCGCCGCGCGTCTCGCCGATCAGCCGTTCTACACCTCGACCAATGAGCGAGCGGCGAGCCGCGTTTCCGCGACTCGCCGCTCGTCACTCCGGCCGCACGCCGGCCCGCCGGGGCACGGGCCAGCCGTGCCACGCGCTTAGAGGTTCGGGTTGTTCGACGTCTCCTGGATCGGCAACGGCCAGCAGGTCTGGTCTCCGATCGGGCCGTAGCCGTTGGTCTTGAAGTACGGCGTCCCGGGGACCGGCACGAACGGCACCGCCGCCCCATTACGCCGGAAGTCACCCATCCGCTTCCCCTCGAGGAAGAAGTCGAGCGACTTCTGCGTCATGAGCTCCGCCAGCACGCTCGCATCGTCGGTCGGGCCGCTGTACGCGGGCTGCCCGTTGGCCGCTCTGCGCTCATCGATGAGCGCGAGCTCGGCCGACGGGCCGTTCGCCTCGGCGGCGATGTACTTCGCCTCGAGCCCCGAGGCAAGGCGCATCGGCGCGGCGTAGCTCGTGTACTTCGCCTGGGCGTAGAACGGCGTCACGCCATCCTGCGCCGACAGCCCGCTCCCCGGGAGCTTGTACAATACCCGCGGATCCCCGGAGGTGCTGTCGACGATCCGCCCCAGGCTCCGGAACCCTTCCGACACCGAGATCGACCCGCGCCCAAAGGTGCGGGCCCAGAACTGGTTCCCGACCCGGTCGCGGTTCGCGGGGTCGTCGGCGTAGGTGAGGTTGAACACGAAGTCCGCGGGCACCACGGCGGCATCGGTGGCCGCCTCGGTCTTCTTCCCCGCCTGCAGCTCCGCGCGCGCCCGCCCGACGAGCGCGGCGTTCGCGAAGGCGGTGCCCGTCGCGGTCCCCGACGCCTGGCCGATCGCGATCGCGCGGGTGAAGTGCGCCTGGGCCGAGTCGAGCATCGCCGCCGAATCCAGCGCCGGCCCGACGCGCACCGTGCCGACGCAGAACTCCTCCGCCATCAGCTCGAACGCGTAGCCGGAGACGAGCTCCGCCCGCGCGAGCGCGAGGCTCGTGTCCGCCCCCGGCGCGGCGCTCAACACGTCGATCACCTGCCCCGACGACACGATCGCGTCCGAGAGCCCGCCGAACACCGTGTTGATGTCGCCGTCGTTGTCCAGGATCGCGCGCCGCGCGAAGTCGTTCGGCCCCTGGAACGTCTCGGTGGCGATCGTCTCGCCGGTGAACCAGGCGACGTACATGGCCTGGAAGCTGTACGTGGCCACGAGGTCCTGGAACGAGGAGAGCGAGAGCGTCTCGGCGTCGCGGGCAGGGTCGATCTCGCCGACGTCGACGGTCCCGGTGTTGCTCACGCTCAGAAAGTCGTTGCAGCCGTATGCGGCGACGATCGCAGCCACCGCCAGCGTGCGCCGAAGCGCCGTTCGCAAGAGAAATGGCATGGTGCGCCTCAGAAGCCGAGGGTGAGCTTCACCACCCACCGACGGGTCGGCGGGAAGGTGAGGAAGTCCTGCTGGTCGAACTCCGTGGTCACGATGTTGGCGTGGATCTCGGGGTCAGGCCCCGGATACTTGGTCCACAGGTGCAGGTTCTGCCCCGCCACCGTGAGCGACGCGCTCGTGGCCCCTGCGCGCGCGAAGAAGCGCGTCGGGAGGGTGACGGTGGCCGACACCTCGCGCAGACGCAGGAAGTCGCCGTCCTGGATGTACGGGTCGTTTACCTGCGACACACCGAGCGCCGTTCCGCTCTCGGTGACGTACGGACCGAAGAAGCGAAGCCGGTCCTCCGGCGAGAGGGCGGTCGAGTCCACCGCGGCGAGCGACACGGAGTTGTTCCGGTCGCGGAAGCTCTGCGTGGAGTTGAGCACCTTGTAGCCGGTCTTCCAGTCGAGCTGCCCGTACAGCCGGACGGTGTTGTGGAAGAGGCCCACCGTGGTTCCGAAGCTCCCCTCGAAGTCGGGGAGGAGGTTGCCGAGGAACTGCATCGTGTCGGAGACCACTGCGCGGTGGTTGGCCACGTCAATCTGGTTGATCTTGTACCCCCAGAACGCCTCGAGCGGGACGCCGGGCGCGACGCGCTGCGTGGTGCCGAACGGCGTGATGTCGCCGAGGTCGAGCACCTCGTTGTGCAGCGTGCTGAGGTTGACGTTGACCCCCCACGACACGTCGCGGCGGTCGAGGACCTGCGCGTGGAGGGCGACCTCCCACCCGTCGTTGCGCACCTTCCCGATGTTGACGAACGGGCTCTGGTCGTACCCCGCCGACGAGGCGAGCGGGCGCTGGAGGAGGAGATCGGTGGTGGTCTTCCGGAAGTACGTCACCTCGGCGCCCACGCGATCGTTGAAGAAGCCGAAGTCCGCGCCCCCCTCGAACTCGGTCCCCTTCTCGGGGCGCAGGTCGGGGTTGCCGGGGTTCTGGAGACAGAGCCCGGCGAGCTCGGAGCTGCCCACGACGTACGGACAGGGCGCGTACGTCTGGTCCGCGGCGCCCGGCGTCGGGGCGCGGCCGGTGGTCCCGTACGCGGCGCGGATGCGCATCGTGCTCACCCAGGGGAGCTTCTCCCCCCAGAACGGCTCATCCGAGAGCACGTACGAGAGCCCGACCTTGGGGAGGAAGAACGTGTGCACGTTCTCCCCGAAGCCGGAGTTCTTGTCGAGGCGCGCGCCGAACTGCAGGAAGAGCCGGTCGCGCCAGGCGAGCTGCCACTGCCCGAGGTACCCGACCGACCGTTGCTGCACCGTCGGGAGCTGGCCGCCCGAACGGCTCGCGGCCGCGGAGACGGCGTGCGCGGAGTTCGTGGCGAGCCCGAGCCCGTCGGCCCAGATCGTCTCCAGGTCCTCGGAGATCACCTGCACGCCGAACGACACGTCCGACTCGACGTTGGCGACGTGGAAGAACGGGGTCTTGATGTCGCCGAGGTAGTTCAGCGTGTAGTCGGAGGTGGTGTACCGGGTCTCCTTCACGGACCCGTTGTTGTCGACGGCGAAGTACGCGCCCAGAGAGCTCTTGGGCACGAGCCGCAAGGAGCTCGACCGCGTGAGGTCGGCGCCGAGGGTGAGGCGGTTGGTGAACCAGCTCACGGGGGTGTAGCGCACCTCGGCCGTCGGGATGGCGCGCGTGTTGTCGATGCGGTTGTCGATCGCCGCGATCGCATCCTTGTCGCGGTAGTTGCCGTTCCACCCGTTGCTCGGACCGCCCAGGGTGAGCGGGCTGGAGATGAGCGCCCCGCCGAAGCCGTACGGGTTGTTCCCCTGGTCGGGGAGGCGGGTGGAGGTCCAGATCAGGCCGAAGCCGGCGTCGATGACGACCTTCTCGCTCGGCTGGAAGTGGAAGTTGAAGCGGGCGTTCTTGTCGTTGACCCAGTTGCTCGGCAGGGTCCCCACCTCGCGGCTCAGGTGCGCCGAGGCGAAGTAACCGTAGTTCTGCCCACCCCCTTCCCCGCTCCAGCTCGCGGACTGGAGGTTCCCGGTGCGGAAGACGTGGTTGGCGAGGAGCGGGTTGTAGTGGATGATCGTCCCCACGGCCTGGCCGCGGCAGAGCGGGTTCGGGCTCGTCGGCGCGACGAGCGCCGCGGTGCACGCACCGTAGTTGTCCGGCGGGGTGTAGTTCGCGTCGATGCTGTTGTACTCGAGATTGAGCGTCTGGCGGAAGCCGCCGCTGTTGAGCGCCCCGCGCTTCGTGATGATCTGGATCACCCCGGCCGACGCGTCGGCGCCGTAGAGCGTCGCGGCCGCGGGGCCTTTGACGATCTCGATGCGCTCGATCTCGTTCGGGTCGATCATGTTGAGGAGGCTCTGCGCCTGGCCGCCCAGGTCACACCCGCTGCACCCGCCGGCCGCCTGCTGGCCGTTCGGCGCCCGCCCGGAGGTGACGTTGCGCGCCGTCGCCCGGACGCCGTCGATGAAGATGAGCGGTTGGTTCGAGAGGCTGATCGACGAGACGCCGCGGATGCGGATCGACTGGCTCGTCCCGCTCGTCCCCGACGACTTCTCGAGCGACACCCCGGGGACGCGCGACTGGAGCACGTCGGCCACGGACTGCACCGGCGCCTGCTGCGCGAGGTCTCCGACGTCGATCCCGGCGACGACCGCCGCCTGCGCGCGGCGCGTCTGGTTCCCCGCGGTCCCCGTGACCACCACCTGCTCGAGCTTGAGCGTCGTCGGCTGCAGCGCGAAGTCGACCGAGACGCTGTCGTTCGCCGGGACCGTCGCCGTCTTGGTTGCGGGGCCGTACCCGATGCGCGCGGCGCGCACCGTGACCGTCCCAGCGGGGACGGCCGGGATCCGGTAGTACCCGTTCTGGTCGGTCACGGCGCCCATCCGGGTCCCGACGATGGCGACCTGCGCCGACGGGATCGGCTGCTGCGAGCCGGCGTCGACGACGCGCCCGACGATGCTCCCTCCGCCCTGCGAGAGAGCCACCGCGGGGAGCAGCGCGGTGGCGAGGAGTGCCCAACCCAGACAACGTCGCTTGACCATGAGAGATCCTCCGAGTGGTTGGGTGGAACGTGGAGGTCCATTGCGCGCGGGGCGGTTCGTCCGCTGCGCCGCGATCCGACGGGTACGCCCCGGACAGTCCGCGCGTCGCGGCGCACGCCCGGCGCCGGCACGCCCGAGCGCATGGCCTTGCGTCAGTACGCGGGCGAGCGTCAAAACGTTGGCTCAGTACAGAGATATGTTGGCTCAGTACCGAGATATTTTGCGGAACGCCGGCACTCGGACGATTACAGCGTTCTAATGGTCGCCCGGCGCCACGCGCCCGCGCGCCAACAGCGCACGCTCGGCCGGCGTAGATGCGGTGACGCCTGCACAGCCGCACCGCCGCGCGCTCCGCCGCACCCCAACCGATCGCCAGGACGCCGCCATGCTCACCCCGACACGACGGAATCGCTGCACGCTCACCCCTTCCCGCCTCGGCCTCCGCCGGGTCGCGCTCCTCACCGCGCTTTCGGCGGCCATTCTCGCGCCGGCGCTCCGCGCGCAGGATGCCGTGATCCTGCGCGGCGGGTGGGTGTTCACCGCCACGAGCGACACGATGGTCCGCAACCGCGGGATCTTCGTGCGCGGGGGGAAGCTGCTCGTGGTGAGCGGGGATCTCTCGGAAGAGGACACGACGGGGGCGCGAGTGGTCCAGCTCCGGGACGACGAGTACATCCTCCCCGGGATCTTCGACATGCACGCGCACTACAACATGACGCTCGGCGAGGGGGGGATACGGCAGGACGAGTACACGTACAACCCGCTCATCTTCCTCGCCAATGGCGTCACCTCGACCTTCCCCGCGGGGGAGTACGACCCCGAGGGGATGGAGGAAGCGCGCAAGCGAATCGACAGCGGGGAGCAGATCGGGCCGCGCATCTACAACTCCGGTCCGTACTTCGGCACCGCGCGCCGCGGGTGGAACCAGCAGGCGACGGCCGCCGACATCGAGCGTGAGGTGGACCACTGGGCGGCCGAGGGGGTGCGGAGCTTCAAGGCGAAGGGGATCAGCCCCGAGCACCTCCGGGTGCTCATCACCCGGGCGCACCTCCACGGGCTCACGGTGACGGCGCACCTGGAGTCGGGGTTCCGCAACTCCACGAACGCGAAGGCGGCGATCCTCATGGGGATCGACCGCGTGGAGCACATCCTCGGCGGGGATGAGCTCTCCCCCGACCGCCCGGCCTACGCGTCCTGGATCCACGCCGACACGAGCTCCCCCGAGGTCAAGGACATCATCCACCTCTTCGTCAGCCACCACGTGATCTTCGACCCGACGATCACCGCGCCGGTGTACTTCACCACGGTGGCCGACAAGCCGGGGTTCGACTACTGGGTGGACGAACGCCAGTTCTTCACGCCGTACGTGCAGGCGTGGGTGAAGCGCCAGCCGCCGCGGAAGCCGTTCCCGCTCTTCGACTCGCTGTACTACGCGATGCTCCGCACGACGAAGGCGCTGTACGACGCCGGGGGGACGCTCACCCTGGGCACCGACAACCCGAGCCGCGGGGAGTACCTCGCGGGGTTCTCCGCGCACCGCGAGCTCCACGCGCTGGTACTGGCCGGGATCCCGCCGGCCGCGGCGCTCCGGATCGCGACGATCAACGGGGCGCGCGCGCTGGGGGTGGGGACGCAGCTCGGAACGATCGAGACGGGGAAGCTCGCGGACCTGCTCGTGGTCCGCGGGAACCCGCTCGAGGACATCCGGAACACGCGCCACGTGCAGCTCGTGATGAAATCGGGGACGATCTACGACCCGAAGGCGCTGCTGGCGATGGCGGTGGGGAAGATCGGCCCCACGGGCCCGCAGCACCCCGCGGCGGAAGGCGGGGCACACCGGTAGCAGGACGGGGGAGCCGCGTTGCCGCGACTCCCCCGCGTCACGCCCTGCGCGCGCGCCTCAGGCGCTCAGGCGTTCGCGCCGTGGCACTTCTTGTACTTCTTCCCGGAGCCGCACGGGCAGGGATCGTTCCGCCCGACGCGCGACCAGTCGACGTTGACCGGAGCCTGCTGGCTCAGCGTGCGGGTGCGGCCGGCGCCGACGATCACGGGGTCCTTCCTGGTGGCCGTCTGCTTGGCAGGTGGATGCGGTTCGGCGGCCGGACCGGTGTCGACGACGCCGTCGCCGTTCCCGCTGGCCTCCTCCTCGACCGGCACGTCCTCCAGCACGCCGAGGGCGTTGTAGCGCTTCGTGGCCCGCTGCCCGCCGCTGCCCGCCGCGGCACCCGCGACGGGGCGCGCCGGCATCGGCGGGGGCTCGAAGACGACCTGCACGCGCAGGAAGCGCTCGGTGAAGGTGTTGTACACGTCGTTCATCAGGTCGACGAACATCGTGTACGCTTCCTTCTTGTACTCGATGAGCGGGTCGGTCTGTCCCCATGACCGGTAGTGGATCGCGGCGCGGAGCTGGTCGAGATCGTAGAGGTGGTCCTTCCACTTCTCGTCGAGGACGTTGAGCATCACGAGCGAGAGGAGGCGGTCCGCGTACTCGCCGAGGCTCACGAGCTTTGCCTGGAACGCGGCGCGCGCGGCGTTGCGGGCGACCTCCTGCGCGCTCGCCACCGTGTCGGGGCGCGCGTCAGAGCCGTCCTCGAGCTCAGGGACGATGAGCAGGTAGTGCATGAGCAGCTCTTGCCGCAGGAGCGCGAGGTCCCAGTCTTCCGGGCTCTCGTACGCTTCCAGCGCCTGCTCCACGCGCCGGTCGACGGCCTTGTCGACCATCTTGAGCGCTTCGCCCTTCAGCTCTTCCCCGCCCTCGAGCGCGAACGACCGCAGCGAGTAGATCACTTCGCGCTGCTGGTTCATGACGTCGTCGTACTCGAGGAGGCGTTTGCGCGACTGGAAGTTCTGCAGCTCGACGCGCTTCTGCGCCTGCTCGATGGAGCGGGTGATGAGGGGGTGGGTGAGGACTTCCCCCTCCTTCGCGCCGAGGCGGTCCATGAGCTTGGCGATCCGCTCGGAGCCGAAGAGGCGCATCAGGTCGTCCTCGAGGGAGAGGAAGAACTGGGATGCGCCCGGGTCGCCCTGGCGGCCGGCGCGGCCGCGGAGCTGGCGGTCGATGCGGCGCGCCTCGTGGCGTTCGGAGCCGATGATGTGGAGGCCGCCGATCTCCATCACGTTGACGACGTTGCCGTCAGGATCGGTGATCTGCGAGGGCTTGGGCTCGGTGACGCCGGGGCCGAGCTTGATGTCGGTTCCGCGCCCGGCCATGTTGGTCGCGATCGTGATCGCGCCCGGCTGCCCGGCCTCGGCGATGATCTCGGCCTCGCGCTGGTGGTACTTGGCGTTCAGCACGTTGTGCCGGAGCCCGGCGCGCTGGAACATGCGCGAGAGCGTCTCCGACACGTCGACGTTCACCGTGCCGACGAGCACAGGGAAGCCGAGGTCGTGGAGCCGCCGCGTCTCCTCGAGGATCGCGTTGTACTTCTCGCGGCGCGTCTTGAAGATCAGATCCTGCCGGTCCTCGCGGATCACCGGCTTGTTGGTCGGGATCACGGCGACCTCGAGCCCGTAGATCTCGTGGAACTCGGTCTCCTCGGTCTCCGCGGTGCCGGTCATCCCCGCGAGCTTCTCGTACATGCGGAAGTAGTTCTGGATGGTGATCGTGGCGAGGGTCTGCGTCTCGCCCTTCACCTGGACTCCTTCCTTTGCTTCCACCGCCTGGTGCAGCCCCTCGGACCACCGCCGGCCGGGCATGGTGCGGCCGGTGAACTCGTCGACGATGAGGACCTGTCCGTCCTGCACGACGTAGTTCACGTCCTTCTCGTAGAGGGCGTGCGCGCGCAGGAGCTGGTGCACGATGTTGAGCTTCTCGCTCTTGAGCGCGTACTCGCGCTCGATCGTCGAGCGCGCCTCGAGCTTCTCCTGCGGGGAGAGATCGGGGTCGTGCTCGATGCGGTGCACCGCCTCGGAGATGTCGGGGAGGACGAAGGCGTCGCGGTCGTTCGGCGAGAGGTAGTCGACGCCGCGGTCCGTGAGGTGCACGGTGTGGTTCTTCTCGTCGAGGACGTAGAGCAGGCGCTCCTCGATGTCGGTGAACTGCTGCCGGCTCGCGGGCTGGCGGCGGTCGGCAATGTGCTCGAGCTCCATCTTCTGCACGAGCTGCTTGTTGCCGGGCTCCTGGAGGAGCTTGAGGAGGCGCTTGTTCTTGGGGGCGCCGAGCTGCGCCTGGTACATGCGGAGCGCGGCCTCCTGCTCGTTGCCGGCGGCGAGCGCCGCTTCGGCCTCGGCGACGAGGCGGTTGGCCTCCTCGGTCTGCGCGCGCACGAGGCGGGCGACGGCGGCGTTGTGCTCGCGGTAGGCGTCATCGCTCTCGTTGCCGACGGGGCCGGAGATGATGAGCGGGGTGCGGGCCTCGTCGATGAGCACGGAGTCGACCTCGTCGACGATGGCGTACCAGTGGGGGCGCTGCACGCGCTGGTCCACGGAGACGACCATGTTGTCGCGGAGGTAGTCGAAGCCGAACTCGTTGTTCGTGCCGTACGTGATGTCGCACAGGTACGCGGCGCGCCGCTCGGGGGAGCCGGGCTCGGTGTCGTCGATGCACCCGACGGTCATGCCGAGGTAGCGGTACAGGTGCCCCATCCACTGCGAGTCGCGGCGGGCGAGGTACGAGTTGACCGTGACCAGGTGCGCGCCGCGGCCGGCGAGGGCGTTGAGGTAGAGCGGGAGCGTGGCGACGAGCGTCTTCCCTTCACCGGTGGCCATCTCGGCGATCTTGCCGAGGTGGAGCTGGATGCCGCCGATGAGCTGGACGTCGTAGTGGACCATGTCCCAGGTCATCTCGTGCCCGGTGACCATGAGCTTGGTCCCGACCAGGCGGCGCGCGGCCTCGCGAACGGTGGCGAACGCCTCGGGGAGGATCTCGTCCAGGACCTCGGCGATGGTCTCGCGGAGCTCGCCCTCGACGCCGCCGCGGCCGTCGGCGCCGCTCAGCTCATCATCGATCGCTTCGCGCTCGGCGGCGTCCGGGGTGAGGCGCTTGCGCTCTTTGAGCTCGGCGACCTTGGCCTCGAGCTCGGCGGTGCGCTCGCGGAGGATGCCGCGCAGCTTCGCCGTCTGGCCGCGGAGCTCGTCCTCCGAGACGCTGTGCAGGCGCTCGTACTCGGCGTTGATCGCATCGACGATCGGCTGGACGCGCTTCAGCTCGCGCTGGTGTCGCGTGCCGAAGATCGCGGTCAGAAGTGGTTTCAGCATGGCTATCCTCTATCGATACAGGCCCGCCGAGCGAATGAACGCGTCGACCGCGGGCATGACGAACCCGTGAATGCTCTTCCCGGCCCGAACGCGCGCACGGATCTCGCTGGACGAAATGTCGATACGGCGTGTGGCGATGCGCCGGAGCGGCAAGGCGCTCTCCTGGTC
>JADGGM010000706.1 GCA_019689955.1 Gemmatimonadaceae bacterium | reverse complement strand
GAGTAGGATGGGTCGTAGGCGGGGGAGTAGGTCGGCGCGTAGAACGCGAGTAGGTTGGCGCGTAGGACCGTGCCTAGCGAGTGCGCAGCGAGTGCGTCCCTTCCCCACCCTATCTCCCACTCCCCAGCTAGGTTGCCCTCTCACCCCGACTTCTGTAATCTCTTGCCAATCCGTGCTGGCCGGATCCAGCGCCCCAGTGACCCTATCAGGAAGGCCCCATGCGCCGCCCACGAACCACTCGCGTGCTTGCCTTTGCCGCCGCGCTCCCGCTGTTCGTCGTTTCGGCCGCTCTTCCCGCGCAGAAGCGGACATTCGAGGGGATCATCACCTTCCGGGGCGAAGAGGGCGCGGTCATCCAGTACTATGTCGGCCACAGCCGCGTTCGCGCCGAGGTGAGCTCGGGCGACGATCGCGGCGTCATGATCATGGATCCCGCCGCGCGCACCATGTACATGCTCGTGCCCGCCCAGCAGATGTACATGGAGATGCAGCTCCCCGCCCCCGACCACGCGATCGAAGAGCACGCCCCGAAGATGACCGTCACCAAGACCGGGAAGACCGAAGTCGTTGCCGGTCATCGGTGCGAGTACTGGCACATCGTCAGCAGCGAAGACAACTCCAACACCGACGTGTGCCTCACCACCGAGCTGGGCAACTTCGTCCTCTTCAACAGCCCCATGCGTCGCAGCAAGGAGCCCGCGTGGGAGCGCATGTTCGGCAAGGGCGACCACTTCCCGCTCAAAGTCATCTCGCACAACGGCGGGAAAGACAAGACGGAGATGGAAGTCACGAACGTCGAGCCCAAGTCGCTCGACGCCTCGCTCTTCTCACCCCCGTCCTCGTATCGCAAGATGGAGATGCCCATGGGTGCGCATCACTAGCGCACCCATGGACCGTCACATCGCGTAGCTGGGCACCTTCGCGTCCGCCGCGACGACGAACCCGATGTACATCCCACTTGGCCCGTGGCCCGGGACACCGCAGACGATCAAGTACTTCCCGGGCTGCGACGCCTTGAAGCTCATCTCGTCCGTGCCACCCGTCGGGAGCCCCGCCGTCACGTCCACCGTGTACGCCCGCGGGATCGCCGGGTCCTGCGGCTGCATCGGGAGCGGCAGCTTGTCCGGGAGCACGATCGCCGAGTGCGGGATCGCGTCCTTGTTGACGAAGTGCATCTTCACCGACCACCCCTGCGGCACCGTGATCGTCTGATTCCCCTTGTAGCCCCCGTTGAAGTTCATCCCTCCGTTCACGCTCCCGAACGACGCGACCAGCTGGATCGACACCGTCTTCGCCGACGCGTCGTACGACATGAACTGATTCACCTTGACCGAGTCGCCCCGCGCCGGCGCCGTCAACGGCGCGCCCTTCCTCGCGGCTCCCGTCGCCACCCAGACCCCCACACACAAAACGGCCGCCAGGGCCGCATCACGCACACGAAGCATTGGTTTCTCCGATGAGGTTCGAGCCTTCCCGTCGCAATGATACCCCGCCGCGCCCCAAGAGGTCGAGCCTCCCGGTGTTTCCCCGCGCCGCGGCCGGTCCGTCAGCCATTCGGTTCGTCCAGCGCCAGCGCGCGTGAATCTCCCCGCCGGCGCGCGTCTCCCGTGACATCCGGCGCCAGCTCCTGTTCGCACCAGCGCATCGCCGCGATCGCCGCCCGGCGGTCCCCCTCGTGCGCCAGGCTCCACGCCGCGTGCTCCAGCAGCAGCGCACCCGCGTACGTTCGCGC
>JADGGM010000705.1 GCA_019689955.1 Gemmatimonadaceae bacterium | reverse complement strand
AAACGGCAAGCGCTGTACGCGGCGCGCTACGACGGATCAGTCAACGCTCCTGGAGACCGAGCCGGGGAGTGGCGCGTGATCGAGCTCTACGACGCCACGACGCTCTCGCCGGGCGCCAGAGCTCTGGCCTGGTGAGGCATCGTCGCGTCGCGGGCGCACACCGACGGGCCGCGAATCATCGTCGCGAGTCATCGATATCGATTGCGGTGCCGCGTTTGGGTGATTCCCAGCACGAGTCGCCCGATGCTCGGATGTGCATTCCTCGGCGGAGCTTAGCCTGGGCGTCCTTGAATTGGCGTGAGACCCAACTGTGCGACGGGGACAATTCGCCCATTTCGCGCGCGGGAACAAATGGTATCTTGGTTCGTCCGAGTCGAGCTGTACGTCAGGGCAGTGCAACTCCGTCGCCATTTCTCCCATGCGACTTCGCCGAGCAATCTGTCTTGCTACCGCGCTCGCAGCGGGCGCCCTCGCGGCGTGCCGGGACGACAGCGTCACGGCGCCTCGAGCCGTCCCGCACATGGACGCGAGCGATGGCCAGCCGTCGGAGCCCAGCAACGTGTACGTCACGCCCATCGAGGCGGCGAACAGCTCCGTCGACGTCACCGGGATCACCTTCGCGCACTACAGTCGGCCGACGCTCGTCGAGATCACCGTTAGCGGGTCCTACGACATGATCTGGAACGTCGGGAGCGGCACCGGGACCTCGGCGGGCACTGTCGATGCGGGTGGGTGGTGGTCGTATCTTTAACTACAGCTGCACCGGGAGCGCGTGGGTGCAGTTCACCTCGGGCGGGTACGCGCCGTGCCGGACGCCGACGTCTTCGTGGCCGTGGGTCGACACGGTGGTCGTGCAAGGCGACGGACAAGCCGGGAAGCATCCGGGCCCACACGCAAGCAACTACTATTGCGATACGGGAGACTGGCCGGCGTGCTATACGTTCTTGGGCGGCCCCTTGGTCGCCACGGTCCGGCCGATCGCGACGCAGGTCAGCGTGAGCGCCGAGCCGGCGGACGGGCTCGCCGGGCGGACGGTGACGTTCACGATGACTGGGGCCGACACCGTCCGGCAGTGGGAATTCGTCCCGGACGGCGGGATCGTGGCCTCGCGGGTTGGGCCAGGCGCTCAACGGTCAGCGCAATCGAGCGTAGGGCAGGTAGCGACACCAACGGGCACGATGGCGCTGCGTGTATCGGGCAGGCGCGGTATCGGCGCCGTCAGTCGTGACGTGGCGGATGGTCCGCCCGAATGCATTGGGAACACCGCCGCGACGTGCGTGGAGGCGGTGACGCAGTCCGGTACGATGTACGTGCTCGCGACGTTCCATGGGGTGGACCAACAGGCGAGCGCGCACGTCACCGTGACGCCGGACTCGGCGACGGTCACAGCGGATTCAGTGGACGGGGGCGTGGGGCGGACCGTGACGTTTCACGCAGGGACGCGGTTCGGGAGCCCGTTCACGGTCGTGGGGTGGCACTGGGTACCGGATTCCGGAATCGTGGCGTCGGTCGTCGGGAAGCGCCCCGGCCGGCCGGCGCTCACTCGCCGGAACGCGCGGGTGAGTGCCATGGGGAAGACGACGGCCGTGAGTCGCGACGGTACGTCGGGGCTCCCGGCGTGCGTGGGGAGCACGGACTCGACGTGCCAGGAGGTCATCACGGAGTCGGGGACGATGTACGTGGAGGAGATGATCGCGGGAGTGAGTCAGACGGCAGGCGTGCACGTGACAGCGCAGCCGGAT
>JADGGM010000704.1 GCA_019689955.1 Gemmatimonadaceae bacterium | reverse complement strand
GGCGCGACCTCCGCGCGTACGCGAAGCCCGCGCTCGCCGCGGCGGTGGGTGCGGGGCTCGTGGTGTGGGCGGTGTACCGCTTCCACGTCGCCATCGCGCACGGCTTCGTCCCCGTCCCCGCGCCGGAGCTCCTCGCCGGGCTCCGGCAGCTCGCGACACACAATGAGAGCGGGCACCCGGCCTTCCTCCTCGGCCACGTGAGCCGCTACGGGTGGTGGTACTACGCCCCAGTCGTCATCGCCGTGAAGACGCCGCTCGCCTTCCTCGCGCTCGCCGCGCTCGCGATCGGCTTCACCGCGCGTGAGCTGCGCGGCCGCGCCGACTGGCGGTCGCTCGCGCCGCTCCTCGGCGCGCTCGCGGTGCTCCTCACGGCGATGTGGGCAGCGATCGACATCGGCGTGCGGCACGTCCTCCCCGTCTACCCGCTCCTCGCGATCAGCGCCGCGAGCGCGGTGCACGCGCTCTGGCGCGACGCGACGGGCGCGCGGCGTGTGGCCACGCGGACCGCGCTCGCCGCGCTCGTGCTCCTGCAAGGGAGCGGCGCCGTGCGCGCGTACCCCGACTTCCTCGCCGACTTCAACGCGCTCGCCGGCCGGCACCCCGAACGCATCGCGGTCGACAGCAACCTTGATTGGGGGCAGGACCTCCGCCGCCTCGCCGACACCCTCGCCGCGCGCCACGTCACCTCGGTGTCGCTCTTCTACTTCGGGTCCACCCCCGTGGGCGCGTTCCGGGTCGCCGACACCGTGCGCGTGGGGGGCGCGGCGCACCCGACCGGATGGGTCGCGGTGAGCCGCACGTATCTCGCCGGCGTCTACGCCGACTGCTACACCTGGCTCGCGCACGAGACCCTGGCGGCGCACATCGGCCGCTCGATCGAGCTCTATCGCATCCTCCCCGACACCGCCCGCCGCCTCCCCGAGGGAACGTTCCCGATCCGGTCGAGCGCCGAGCCGTACGGCGCCGTGCTCGGCACGCCGGTCGGGAACGCGGCGATCTGCCACGAGCCGCGCGCCCTCATCGCCGGCGGCACCACGGCGCTCACCGACGACGACCCCGCCGACGGCGACGAGTCGGGCCGCGGACCGTCCGCCCCCTCGCGCCCCGCGAGCGGCGGCGACAGCTCGCTCGCGCGCGGGCCGGCGCTCCACGTCACCGACCAGATGCTCCTCGCCGCGGCGGAGAACCCCAGCGACTGGATCACCTACGGGCGCGACTACACCAACCGGCGCTACGTCCCGTTCACGCAGATCGACCGCGACAACGTGCGGCACCTCCAGCTCGCCTGGGTCCACCAGCTCGAGACGCCGCCCGGCGGACAGGAGACCGCGCCGATCGAGGTCGACGGGACGATCTTCTACACCGGCCCCTTGGGGTACGTCGTCGCCGTCGACGCGGCAACGGGGGTCGAGCGGTGGCGCCACCAGCACAAGCTCGGCGTCGTCCCCACCTGCTGCGGCGCGGTGAACCGCGGCGTGGCGGTGTACCACGACAAGGTCTACCTCTCCACGCTCGACGCCCACCTGCTCGCGCTCGACGCGCGCACGGGGCGCGTGGTGTGGGACGTCGAAGTGGTCGACCCGAGCACCGGCTACTCGATGACGAGCGCGCCGCTCGCCGTGGGCGGGAAGATCATCGTCGGGGTGAGCGGGAGCGAGTTCGCGATCCGCGGCTTCGTCGATGCGTACGACGCCGAGACCGGCGCGCACCTCTGGCGCTTCTGGACCATCCCCTCCCCCGCCGAGGGCGGGTGGTGGGGGGAATGGCGCACCACCACCCCCGACGG
>JADGGM010000024.1 GCA_019689955.1 Gemmatimonadaceae bacterium | reverse complement strand
AACTGGCGGGGCCCGCCCGCCAGCCACCCCGGGGGCGCTCCACTCCCACCGCCACTCCTCGCTCGTCAGGGCGTACTCGTCGCCTCCCACGTGAAGCGCCCCACGACGGAATCGGGCCTGTCGGCCAACATCGCCGTCACCTGCCCCACGAGCCGATCGCCTTGAAGGCGCCCGACCTGGCGGTACATGAACCGCCCCTTGCCGTCGCGGCCGGCGTACGGCCTCGACGACGTCATGACCACGCTGTCGCCATCGAGTCGCATGGAGTACGGGATGGAGTCGTTCTTCGCGTCGTCGAAGACCAGCATGCCCGTGGAATCGCTGGTGCTCACCATCGTCCACTGGTCGGTGAGCGTGTCGCTCCCTTCCTGCCGGCTCGTCCCATGCCACGTTCCCGCAACCTGCGCAGAGGTGAGCGCCGCCGGAGCCATCGGCGCGGCCGTCGAGTCGGTGGTCATTGAGCCGGATTTCGCGGGGTCGCCCTTGGTGCAAGCGGCGAGCACGGCTGCGGCGAGCAGGAGCGATGTGCGCATGAGGGCCCTCCGGGGCGTGGTGGTCCGCGACTCGGCGCGTCGCGACGGTAACACGCCGGCGCGGCCCGTTAGAAGAAATACCGATTCATCTCCTCCAACAGCTCGGCACTGAGCGCGATGGGCGCGGCCGATGGCAGAACCGCATCGATGCCGCAGTGCGGGCAGAGCGCCGTCACGCCGGTCGTCAGGCCGCCGGCCCCCACTCGAGGCTCAGCGACCCAATCCGTGATCTCGGCCGGCGCAAACAGCGCTCCGCAATGGAAGCAGCCCGCTCGTCGGGTTCAGCGCCTCCTCAGGCAACACGGTGCGACCGGCGCGTCCGGAACGTTACCGAAACCCCAAGACGCCCGAGCAGGTCGACGAGGGTATCGATACTAAAGAGATCGACGCGGCCGCGCACCAGATCGCTCACCCGGGGCTGCGAGATACCCAGAAGCTACGCCTCGTTGTACGCCCGCTCGAGCGCCGCGACGTCGAGCTTCTCCATCGTCATCAGCGCGTCCATCACGGCCTTCACCTTCTTGGCATCCTTGTTGCCGACCAACTCCATGAATCGCCGCGGGACGATCTGCCACGCGAGACCGAACGGATCCTTGATCCAGCCGCACTGCATGGGCGTCGCCCCCGCCTTGAGCAGCTTGTCCCAATACTCGTCGACTTCAGCTTGGTCCTCGCAGTCCACGAAGAGCGAGAACCCTTCGGAGAACGTAAAGTACGGGCCGCCGTTGTAGCCCATGAAGACCTGACCACCGACGACGAACTCGGCGGAGGTGACCGGACCGTCCTTGCCTGTGCGGGCGACGTTCCTGATCTCGGAGTCCGGGAAGGTGGCGGTGTAGAGCTCCATGGCCGCCTCGAGCTGATCGTTGAACATCAGGAACGGTGTCACCTTGTTCATCGGACACTCTCCATGGTCGCGGGTGATGGTAGCCGAAGGTCGCATCTCCATACCCGCACGCTTCGCGCATCCGGGATCAGTCAGCCGGACATCAGGCCGTCGAGACGAGGACGTCGTGGCGGCACAACGCTGAGCTCGACGGGGAGTGATCGCTCGCCTGGCACGAAGATGCGAAATCCAGGTTGCACTCGCCAGCCACCGTGTCCGCGATGGGATCAGCCGGAAGGCCGGAGACCGATGACTCGCTCGCGTCGTGGCCAAGGCCGCCGGGCCCGATCGGTGGCGATATCCCACCCGGAGGGGCAAGCTCGCGACGAACACTTCCATGCCCGGCCCTTCCGGCTCGACGCGCACCGTCAGCGGGATTCGCTCGACGGTGCTGTCGCTCGCCGAGCGGCGGCGCACGACCACCGTGTCCGGGCCGAACGACAGCACGAGCTCGAACTGGGGGTTGCGCATGACGCTCCGGAGCGGCCGCAGCGTCTCGGCGTCGACATCGTACAGGTCGAAGTCGTTCGTCGTCGTGCTCGCCGGATCGTGATCGTAGTGGGTGATGCGCCACGCCGGACGGCCCTGGAAGGTCGCGCGGGTGATCGTCTCCACCATGCGCGTCGGACCATCCGGTTGGTTCGTCCCGATGTTCCAGACCAACATGGCCGATCGAACCCGATGCGGGTTCGGCTCCGGCTCCCTCGCCTGTGCACGCGCGCGGAGGGGGAACGCGAGCAGCGCCGCGGCGAGCAGGGTCCCAGCGACCCGCTTGAGAATGACGTCCATTGGGATGGCGTCAGGATCGCCAGCGCGCCACGAGCCACCAGGCGAAGAGAGCCACCGGCGGGAGGATCAACAACGCGAGCCACCACGGGCGGATCCCGACCCCAACGAGGTAGTCGGCGCCGAGGCCCTGCGGCCGGGCCACGGTACGCGCATAGGCACGAAGCCACTGGACACTGACTGCCAGATAGATCACCACGTAGCCGACACAGAGCAGCGCGATGCGCCCAGCCGACCATCTCGCCATGTCAAGTCCTCCTGAGCTCCTCGGTGAGCTCGGTCGGGGCGATGATACCGCGTGGCCCGAAGGCCCGCTAGGCGTCCGCGTCAGCGCGTCGCCGCCACGCCGTCACAGCCGGTGACGGCAGTGGGAGCACTCGATGCGGCAGGGACGCGTCCTCAGACCGGCTCCGCCGTGAACGGCAGGTCGGCCCGCGGCTCCGAGCCGAAGCGAAGCACGTGGCCGTCGAGGTCTTCCACCTGGAGCTCGTACGCCCACGGATAGTTCCGCGGCTGGCCGCGCAGCCGGGCGCCCGCGAGTCGGTACTCCTCGTGGAGCTGGGCGACGTCGTCGACACCGATCCACGCCCACGTGCCGGACTGCCCCTGCCCCCCTTGGCACAGGTAGAGTCCCGCGCGGTCGCGCGTGACGAGGGTGAAGTCGGGCATGGCCCAGTCGGCGTTCTCGAAGCCGAGCACATCGACGTAGTAGCGCACGCTGGCCGCCAAGTCGCGCACGCGAAGGATCGGCGCAGCGCTCTCGAAGCGAGCCTTCCTGGTGGGCGTTGTCGGCATCGCTGACCTCCTCGATGGTGTCCGAACGTGCGGGCTCGAAACGAAGGTCACTCTCGCTCGAATCCGTAGCTGTTCAAGCGCAGTGTGCGGCTGTTCTCCATGACCGTCCTGACGAGGCTCTCTGACGCTCCGTCAGGAAGCCGTGCCTCGATTTCCAGCGTTACGCTGACATCGGCGCCGACCTGTCCAGCCAAGTGCGCGATGATTTCATCGGCGATCCGCCCCGCGTCACGCCCGACTCGCGCGGGATCGAGATTCGCTGAGGCGTAAAATCTCCGCGGACGCGGCATAGGGGCACTTTCGCTGCCGCGAGATTGGGCCTCCGCTGCTCCCGAATGGTCATTCGACGTCCCCGTCGCTCTCTCGCCTGTGACAGGCCTGGTGGAATCGCGAGGCGCCTCGGCCTCGAGCTGCCTGGCTGCGACGCTCGACTTGACCAATAGTCCACCACTGTCCGGCGCGACGGACACGATCTGGCCCCCGCGAAGGCCGCGATACCGGCCTCCAGTCTCGTCATGACTCTCGGCGTACGCGAACGTGTCTGCGCGCCAGGTGAGCAGCGCTACGCCTTCGCGGATGGCCTGAACCAATACGTCGGGCCCGGCAAGCCGCGGCAGGTACAGATACCGTGCGAAGTCGTCGATGAGCTGCCGGATCTCTACATGATCGCCGCGCCACAGCGGCACGTCATCGAGGTGCTTGCGCAGGATCGTGGACCCTAGAGTGGTGACGAGCAGTTCTTCGTTCCGCAGCTTCTTGCTTGCCCGGACCGCCAGCGCGTCGCTCCCCGTGAGCCGGATCGCCTGCCACGTGGGCTTCGCCTGCGGTGAGGCCTGCTCGGGGACGAGCAGCCATTGGTACGTCTCCGGCAGCCGCGCCGTTACCGCGCCATCCGCCGCCTGCGCCTGCGTCTCGGCCTGCCGCACCTGGTGCGGATCGAGGTTGAGCTGGACCTTCTCATCCAGGATCGACTGCCACGCGAGATACCGCCGCACCGCCTCGTCGAGATCCTGCAATCGCACGCGATCCGCGGCCAGAAACACGAGGGTGTTCCTGTATAGCCTCGGCGAGTTTCCGCGCGACTCCAGAATGGCCTGCGCCGCAGCCTGCGCGGGATTGCCGTCCTCCTTCGCGTAGGGGTGCTCCGCCGCCAGCACGACCAGACGTGCATCGAGGTCGTCCGGAATGTCGGCACTTGAACGTGGCAACGCGTGGATCCGGGAGAAGTCTCCAGTACGTCGCAAGTCAGCACGCAACCGCCGCTCGAGCTCTTCAGCCACCTTGTCGGGGTCTCGCTTCAACTGCTCGGCGCGATCCTCGGCCAGCTTGGTGACGGTGGGCTGCGTCGCATACCAGAAGCGCGTTCCGTCCTGATAGAGGTACGTCGCCCCCGCAGCCAAGCGCCGGAGCGCGTCGCCGAACACGGCGGGAGATTCGCCCGGCATCACGCAGCCCAGCTTGACCCGGCGATCCTCGATTCCACGATGCGCCGCGGCCGCAGTCGGTGCAGACCCGAGATAGATCGTCCGGGCCACCCGGCGCGCCGCCGAGAGCTTGCCGAGGTTCGGCTGCTCGGCGTCAATGCGTAGCGGGAGCGAGGACGGGCCATCCACGTCCTTCTCGAGAATCGGAGCCCAGTTGTCCGAGAGATACCGCGTGAGCTCCGCCTGCACGCGTGGATCGTCGACGGGGATCGTCGACGGCAGGATCAGCGGGCTCCGGTCTCCCTTTTCCCAGAGCGTGTGGATGACGCTCGCCATCAGCCGCAGCACACCGCGCGTACGCTGGAACTTCACCAGCGTGGACCAGCCGCCGTAGAGTTGATCGAAGATCTCGGGATGGATGGGAAACGCGGCCTGGATGCGCTTCTCGTAATCGGCGGTGCGACACTCGGGGGGAAATTCCGCGCTCTGCGAGCGATACAGCTCCGCGAACGCACGCGCGGTCACGTCCCGTTGTTTGAACGCATCCGCTCCGGCCAACGGCTCGAACAGCCGCCGCCGCACGATCTCGAATCCCTCCTCGGCCGTGGCGGGCCGCCACGAAGACTCCAGTCGTCCGATAACGTTCCGCAGCCGGTCCAGCGCCTCGCGTCCGCGCAGGCCGCCGACCTCGACGTCGTCGGCCTGCGTGTGGGGCGAGCCCGACGTGTCGGAGGCGGGAAGGGAGATCACGAGCAGGCAGTTGCCCGCGAGCTTGGCCGACTCGGTGAGTGCCTGCGCGAACGAGAACTGCGTCTCGAAGCTCCCCGCAGGCAGGTCGCTCTGGTCGTGAAGCTGGCGTGCGTACGCTACCCACTCGTCCACGAGCACGAGACAAGGCCCGTATTCCTTGAAGAGCTCGCGCAGCACATCGCCGGGACTGGTGGCATTCTCGTCATCCGCCTTCACGCGCGCGAAGGCCTTCGTGCCGCCGAGCTGCCACGCGAGCTCGCCCCACAGCGTGCGCACGACGGTGCCATCGGGCTTCGTGACCGGGTTACCCGGCGAG
Organism: Gemmatimonadaceae bacterium; assembly: GCA_019689955.1. Lineage (GTDB taxonomy): Bacteria > Gemmatimonadota > Gemmatimonadetes > Gemmatimonadales > Gemmatimonadaceae > JADGGM01. The sequence continues at coordinate 7,440 of JADGGM010000024.1, read as the reverse complement.
ATCTTGTTCCCGACCAGTACCACTCGCTTGACGGCAGGCAGCTTGGTCACGCCCGCTTCCGCCAACACCGTGTCGATACCGGCCAGCTCGGCGGGGTTCGCGCCTGAGAACAGGTGGTACAGCGCGAGCATCGAGTGGGTCTTGCCACCACCGAAGTTGGTCTGGAGCTGGACGACGGGATCGCCCCCCTTGCCGGAGAGCCGCTCGACCGCGCCGACGAGCAGGCGCTTGAGGCTCTCAGTCAAGAACGTGCGCCGGAAAAACTCCGCCGGCCGACGATACTCATCGACGCCCTCGCCAAGGTGGACCTGCCAGAGGTCCGCGGCAAACTCCGCCTCTTGATAGCGGCCGCTGGCCACATCGGGGTGCGGCGTGACGATCTCGCGCCACGGCTTGAGCGCCCCCGCCGCCGCGGCTTCGATGAGTGACCCACCCGCCTTGCGCTTCTCTCCGCGGACCTGCTCGTCGATGGTGAGCCGCCGGAGCTCCATCATCATGCGCTCCACTTCGTCCGCTTCGGGCGCCGACACCGCGGCGAGCAGCCGGGCCATGGAGTCGAGCGCGCGCTCGGCGTCGCGGCTGGAGAAGGGCTTCTGGTGCGCCCACCGGTTGCGCACGTCCCGCAGCTCGGAGACGAGATTGCGCTCGCTCTGGCCGAGCGTGCGGCGGAAAACCTCGTGCCAGGCTTCCCAGATGATCTTGAGGAGGGCGGCGACGTCCCACTCGGTGGGCTTCTGGCGCGCCATGTGCTCGTCGCCGGCGATGCGGATCGCTTCCTGGTGGGCGCGCTCGCGGAAGACGTTCTGCAGCTCACGGGCGACGAATGGAGCGAGGCCGGCTCGTAGGAGGTCGAGCGCCTTGCCGACGCGCTCTTGGTTGGTGAGTGCCATGGATATAGGTCGTGGAAATCAGAATGCGAGTTGGAGAAATCCCATTCGGTAGTGATCGAGCCTGGCGCGCGTCTCGAAGCTGACGATTCCGATCCTCGTACGATCTGCGTGCGAGATCATGGCTTCGTGGTCAAGCTCGGATCGTCAGCCTTCCGCGAGGCATCCTCGGGCGCGGGGGTGCGGACCCACCCCTCCTCGTACATGATCTCCCACGCCCGACGAATGACGCGATCCCGGAGCCCGGCGCCCTGCGCATCCACCACGACGCCCTCCGGCATCCCCGCAGTCGGTTTCACGCCGAGTCGCGTCAGCTCCTCGAACACCCACGCCATGGTGGCCTGCGGATTCCGGTAGAAGCGGGTTCCACGGATGCGCACGAAGCGCCAGCCGGCCCGCTCGAGCACGGCCTGGCGCGCCATGTCCTCGGGGATCTGTTCGAAGCCGTGGTAGCGGTCGCCATCGCACTCGACGGCCACCTGATTCACACCATCAGAGATGACCATGTCGATCCGGTACCGGCCCACCCAGACCTGCGGCTCCACGCGGTACCCCGCCGTGACCAGGCGCTCGATGACGGCGCGCTCGAACGGCGACTCGGCCCGCCGCTGGGCTCGCTCCATCTCTCGCCGCCGCGCGCCGGGATCACGCACGTGCTCGATCAACCTCCGGCGAAGATCCCCTGCTTGGAGATCCCGATCCGGGTCGAGCGAATGGACCAACCAGAGCTGGTCCTTGGCTCGGCTTGCAGCCACGTTGTAACGCTGCTTGATCTCGGGTCGCTGCTGCATCCGAAGCACGCCGCCCGTGGGAGTATCGACCATCGACAGCACGATGACGTGCCGCTGATCACCCTGGAACTGCGCCGAGTTGCCGGCCACGAAGCGGCGCGCATCGAGCTCCACGGCCCCGATGGCGCGGAGGGCGAGATCCTGGATGCAGTCAGCCTGCTCGTCGCCGAGCAGGGTGATCGCCCCCAGCGTCTTGCCCGCGTATTCGTCCATCTCGATCATCGCCTCGAGGAGCGCGACCGCGGCGCGGGCCTCGGCGAGATTCACCTTCCCCGAGCGCTCGGCGCCGAGCTCCGGCTGCACCACGTACTCCACGACGTGAGGTCGCCGAGCCGATCCCGGATCCCGCAGCGGCCGGATCTCGAGGTCGTAACACAGCTCATTGGAGAACTCGATGATGTCCGGAACGCACCGGAAGTGCTCGCGCAACCGGATCGTACCACCGAAGCACGTCCCGGCGAAGTCGTAGACCGAGGTCGTGCCGGCGTATAGCACGTTGTTGGGGATGCCATCGAGGTACTGGTCGATGAGCGCCTGAATCGCATCGAGCCGCTGCCCCACGGCGAGCGGACTCACCTGCTCGTTGTCGCCCACCACGGCGATCCGATCACCCAGGTACCAGGCGAGGAGTCCGGTGACGTCCGACTGACTGGCCTCATCGACGATCACCACGTCGAATCGAGTGCTCGTGGCATCGAAGCTGTCCGCCACACGCGAGAGCGGCATGATCCACACCGGCACGGCGACGCGCGCCGTGTCCAGCAGGCGTCGCGCCTCGGCGCGCAGCGCGGGGACGCGTTTGCCCGTCCCCTTGCCGATCCTCCGCTGGATGTTCGCCCACCCTTGGAGCGCGAGCTGTGCCTCGAGCCCCGTGCGGCGTCGCTGTGCGAGCCACGCGCGGCGGTCGATCAACTGGGCCGTGACCTCGCGGAGCGCGACGCGCCGCTCCTCGAGCCTCCGCGCGAGCGCCACCTCGTCGAGCGCGGCGCGCCGATCGATCTCCTGGTGTAGCTGCCGCCACCGCCAGGCTGCGGACGGATCGCCCGGGAGCGCCGCGGCACCATGCACTCCAGTGCGCTCACGGATGGCGCGTGTCCAGCCGGCCGCCGGCGTGCTGAGCCGCTCGAGCAGCTCACGCCGGCGCTGCCACACGCGCTCCTTCCCGATCAACTGCTGCAGCGCGTTCCATCCCGCCCCGTAACCGTGGGGGTCTCGCCGACGGACCGTCGTGCGCACCGCGGCACACACGTCGCCAGTGTGACGCGCGAGCAGTTGGTCGAGCTCACGCAGCCGGCGGTCCGCCCGCACCGCGCGCGCCACCGCTGCACGAGCGGTGACCGCCTCCTGGAGGGGGCCGCTCATTATTGCCGCGTCGCGCTCGAATGGGGTCGCGGGCGCCGAGCGTGCGACCTCGCGCTGTCTGAACGCCGGCCAGCGGAACCCCGCGGCCGCCATGGCGCTCTCGACCTTCCCCCATCGCACGCGCCACCAGTCGAGGAGCCCCTCCACCTGCGCGGCGTAGTCGCGCAACGCCGGCTCCGGCGGTGAGCCCATCGCCGAGAACGCGGGAAGGCCGGCCGGCACTGCCTGGCGCGCCCACCGCGTCGCAAGCCGCTTGCGCCCATCCTCGAGCGCGAGATGCGTGGCGATTGCGCGGAAGTGCGCCGCAGCAGCCGGCGCCGTACCGTTCACCCGGCACCCACGGAGCACCGCTTTCCAGCTTCCCTTGAAGAGCAGTCCGAGGCCGCCGAGCTTCCCGCCGCTCGCCACGTGCGCGCCGATCTCATTGGCCACGCGCCGCGTCTCCTCGTTGTGGAGCCCCGCCGGCACCTCCACCTCGTGGTCGAGCAGCAGCAGCCGCGACTTCTCCCACGCCTCGGCGGCCACGGCAACCTGGCGCGCGAGCTCCACCCACAGGTCGTGCTCCGTCCCACCGGCGTGACCCGCCGCAACGATCGCCCGCTGCCACGGCTCCAGACGCTTCAGCTCCGCAGCCATGCCACGCACCAGCTCCGCCAGATGGTCGAGCGCGGCGATCTCGTCCTCGGTGGCCTTCCGCTCCCAGAACGGCGCGAGCTCCTCCGACTCCCGCGCCTGGAGATCGGCCACCAGCCCGGCGAATATCTCCGGATCGGGTATGGCCTCGTGCGCCGGAAGGCCCCCGGTGATCTCCTTGTCCTCGGCAGCCGTGAGCTGCGCGTTGGTCGAGTACAGCTCGCGGAGCTCCGCCTCCGACAGTGGGAGCGGCGCACCCGGTTGCACCGTCCCCGGGATCCAGTCGTTACCATCCGCGTTGTCGCGCACCCAGCGCGCCGCCTCGGCGGGATCGATCGACTCCCCGGCCACCACGATGGGGAGGTACTCCGCCTCGCGCGCCGCGCGGAGATCGGCGGTGATTCGGTCGATCTCGGCGTTGAGCGCCTCCCTGCGGTTGGCGAACTGCTCGGCCTCACGGGTGAGCGTTTCGTCGCTCGAATCCGTGAGCCGCGTGAGGATGCCGCGCACCGCGTGCTCCATCTGCTTCCGCCCCTCGAGATCGTTCTCGAGCACCGCCACGCAGAGCGGCTGCAGCGGCTCCGCCACCTCGTCGCGAAGCACGCGCAGCGCCTTGGTGGTGTGGCTGGTGACGAGCACGCGCTTCCCTTGCGCCACGAGGTGGCCGATGAGATTGGCGATCGTGTGGGTCTTCCCCGTGCCCGGGGGGCCCTGCACGAGCACGGCGCGATGCCGCTCCAGCGCGCGCGCGATCTGTACCTGCTCGGCGTTGGCGGGCTTGCTGAGCAGCACGTCGGGCGGCTCGCCCCACGGCGACGTCACGCTCTCGACGGGGTCGGGCGGCGGGGGCGGTTCCACGCCGACGAGGCGCGTGAGCGCCACCGGAAGCTCGGCGCGGCTCTCGAGATCCTGCAGCACGCGGTCGAAGGCGGCTGCGTAGCCTGCCGTGCGTTGTCTCAGGAAAAGCACCGGGTCGCGCATGATCACCGGATCGAGCCGAGCCGGTGCGCTCACCAGCGTGTCGTGGAAGGTGCCGCGCGGGCCGAGGAGCTGCACGAGCCGCCGCAGGTAGCCCGACGTTCCATCCCGCGCGAGCGGGTGGTAGCCGCCCTGCTCGAGCTCGAGGCGGAGCTGGTTGAGCTGCGCCGGCGAGATGGTGTCCTCCCCGGCGATGAGGGCCGAGTACAGCTCGGGGCCGCGGTCGGCGTCGAGGACCCGGAATTCCGGTACGCTCGGGTCGAACTCGAGCTCCACGCGCTGCAGCAGCACGGGGTGGTCCACGGTCCCTTCTGCGCGCTCCCAGCGGAGCTGGCCGTCGCCGAGCATCAGCTCCACCTGTTCGCTCTCGCGTTCGATGCGCCCGCGCAGATCGTACAGCCGCTCGAACACGCGCATCGCCTGCATCGCGGGTCGCTCGGCCTCGGCCCACGCGAGCCACTTCGTGCGCCACTCTTCCAGGGCCGCCGGGCGAGCGGGGTCGTCGTCGAAGCGCTCGGTGACCGTTTGACCATCGCGGCGAACGTTCCGCGTCGAGCGGACCTTGATCTCTCCATCGCACCGCTCCCATCCCTGCTCCAGGAAATCAGCGAGGATCGCTGGCGGGCGAGGAGCGGGTGTGAGCTTCGGACGCTTTACCCGAAGAAGCGGGACGGCATCGAGATCCTCATCCGCGGCGGCCTGGTTGGCGCTGCTCTCCAACTGCACCTCGCCGATAGTGACGGCGGGGTGCTGGGGGAGCTCGCGCAGGCGGAGGATCCAGAGCTGCTCGTTGAGCCGGCGCGCGTGCGGGACGTTGCGTTCGGCGTAGGCTTTGAGAAAGAGGAAGAGCTGCCGGGCCCGCTCGATCTCGGGCGGGTCGCGAGGAGTGGGCGGGGCGCTCGTGTCGTCAGGCATGGAGACCGGTGAGCTCCCCTTGTTCGCTGGCCGGGTGCCGACCTTCGCAGACGACACGGGTGATCTCGGAGTGGCTCTGGACCAAGGTGTTCGGCTGGTAACGCAGTATCGAGTCCACGGCGAAGCTCCGCATGGCATGCATAGGAACGGTACCAGGCTTCACGGCCGCCAGGACGGCCTGCTCGACAAAGAGGGCGAGGTCAGCACCCAGCAAGCCCATTGCCTTGCCGACGCGTTCGCTGTCGGTGGTGGTCGTTCTTCTCTGCCAACTTAGGGAAACGTGGCCAAGCCCACTCGTCGATATCTGTGAGCGACAGCGCCGTACTTCAGAGCTTGTCGAAGATCGTTACGGACACGTTCGCGAACCCGTGCGCAAAGATCGATTGGTTGCGGGCCATCAATGGCGACTTCTCCCCGTCGAGTTTCTCATCGCGAAACTTCTTGCCTAGCGGATTCCCGAGCTCCGCAAGAAGGGTATATGCGTCTTGCAGCCCGATCGTCACGGTACCGTCGGTCGCCCGCGACTCCCAGGCTTCTCGCAGTTGGTGGGGGATACGGTCGATCGGAGCCTTCCCCGTATCATCGATGCCGTAGCGCTCCTTTAACGTCGCCTGAGCCGTCGCCCCCACCGTGCAGATAAGAAGCGTCGGACGGTGCTGGTCCATCTAGTTTTTCTTCCTCTTTTTCTCCGACCCGACGACGGGAGCAGCGCTCGGGAACCGAAAGGCCATCTGTTGTGTGGTCACCGAAGCGACTTCGAGCGTCAGGCGGTCGCCCGCCTTTTTCTCAGCTGGGACATCGCCGCTGTTGTGAATGGGACCGCTCAGCCCTGATGGTTCATGTCGAGCTTTCCAGCCGCCTTTCTTCGTCCGTTCCTCAAGGAGCGTGGCCTCCACTCGATCGCCAGCCCTTGGGAGGAGTCCCCCCGCGGCGGTAGGCGCGGGTCGCGCCACCAGCCCGGTGCCGGGCGCCACGAAGCGCCCATAGCCCGCGCTAGTCTTGCCTCCGGCGCCCCACTTCAGCAGCGCGTCCCGAAGCAGGTGCTCGGCAAGCTCGGTCCAATCGGGCGGACCCGACAGAGCGAATAGGAAGCGTGCGCCTGGCCGGATGGTGAGAAACGTCACCGGATTGGGGCTGTCATAGTCGTTGGGCGCGACCTTGCCGGAGGAATCGTAGTAACTCTTCTGGTGGACCGTGAGCACATCGGCCGCAAACGGTTTGTCGTCGGGGATTTCCTGCGGCACGTACAGGGCGTCGTGAAAGAGGACGAGCCCGGCCGCCGCACCCGCGGCTATATCCCGCTCGCGCATTGCCTGGTCTTCCTCGGCGTCGGGCGCGCCGAACAACTTTCTATAGACCACACCCGGACCACGCTTGACACGTCCATGGGCATCCCGTGTCACCCCCTGGTAGTCGGCCCGCACGCGCTCGTCGCCGTCCTGCTCCCAGGGCGGTCGATCAGGATCGCTCGGGCCGTAAACTGCGTCGACGTAGTGAGCGACAAGCCCCTTGAGCGCCGACCCCGGGATCACTGGCACGCCCCATGTGTGATGGACGGTAAGGCCGACATCCGTCGCACTCGAGTTACCGTGCCCGACGAGGAGGCGGCTTGCAAGCTGCAGCTTGAAGACACGATCCCCGGGCGCGGAGAAGCTCTTCTCCCAGCGCGCGTAGCTCCGAGAGTAGTCGGGCGACACGCTGATACCTTCGAGGTTCGAGAACCATGTCGCTCGCGCTCCGTCGGCCACTTTGCCCTCCTTATCCACCGGCGCCCAGGCGTCATAGGCGAGCCCCAGGTGGTCCGGCGTGCCCAGATTGTGCAGTGCCCGACGCATGGTCAGTCTCCTCCAAACGTCGCCTGTACGGCGCGTTTG
>JADGGM010000023.1 GCA_019689955.1 Gemmatimonadaceae bacterium | reverse complement strand
GCCTACGCTCAAGCGCCACGCCCAAGCCACCATCCCACGCATCCCACCAACCCACGCGGCCAGATGCCTACGCTCCCGCTCTAGCTAGGGTCCACGCCCCACCTAAGCTACTACGCACTGGCACTAACGAGGTCGTGGTTTTGTAGGGGCGAGTGGTCGTCTAGGGGAATAATCGAATAATCTTGCCGTCGCCGCGCCGGTCTGAACCCCGCGTCCCGAATCAGCCGCTCCATTTCCGCCGTCGTCGTGCGGTACGTCGTGTTCGCCGCCGAGACCACGTTCTCCTCGATCATCAACGACCCGAAATCGTTGCAACCGAATCGCAGCGCCAGCTGTCCCACCTTCATCCCCATCGTCACCCAGCTCGCCTGCAGATTCGGCACATTGTCGAGCACGATCCGCGAGATCGCCACCGTGCGGAGATACTCGATCGCGTCCGTCTTCGGCTGGTTCGACATCATCGGCGTGTTCTCCGGCTGCAGCGGCCAGCAGATGAACGCCGTGAACCCATTCGTCCGTGCCTGCAAATCGCGCACCCGCTGGAGATGCTCGAGCCGCTCGGCCAGCGTCTCACCGAGCCCGTACATCATCGTCACCGACGTCTTCATCCCCTCCTCGTGCGCGATCTCCATGATCTCGAGCCAGCGATCCGCGCCCGCCTTCTTCCTGGCCACGAGGTCGCGGACCCGCTGCACCAGGATCTCTCCTCCCCCGCCCGGGATCGAGTCGAGCCCCGCCTTCATCAGCTCGCGGATGATCTCGCGCGCATCCATCCGGAACACCTTCGAGAAGAAGTCCACCTCGCTCGGGCTGAAGCCGTGGATGTGGATCGGGTGGTACTTCTTGATGTACCGGAGCAGCTCGAGATACCACTCGAAGGGGATGTACGGATTGTGCCCCCCCTGCATGAGGATCTGCACCGCGCCGAGCTGCTTCGCCTCGTCGATCTTCGCCCCGATCTCCTCGTACGAGAGCGTGTACCCCTCGCCGTGCTTCGGCCGCCGGTAGAACGCGCAAAAGCCGCAGTCGGCGACACACACGTTCGTGTAGTTGATGTTCCGGTCGACGATGAACGTCACGATGTCGTCCGGGTGCTTCGCGCGCCGCACCTGGTCGGCCGCCGCGCCGAGCTCGAGGAGCGGTGCGTTCGCGTAGAAGTCGAGGAGATCACGCATGAGAGATCACGCCGCTGGAAGAAATGCGAGCGAGCCGTCGGGGACCTCCCCCGCCGCGGCGAGGCGGCGGAAGAAGTCGGTCAGGCCCGCGAGATGAGCGTACGAGAGACGGTAGTCGAGCCCCGCGAAGTATTCGGCGCACACCTCGTACGACACGCCCGTCGTCTGCGAGGCCTGCGCCGCGAGCTGGTCCAGGTGCGCCAGCCCCCAGTCGCGCGACTCGATGAGCCGCGCGTGCACCTCGAGCGCCGCCCGAACCGGCGCCGTGCGCTGGGCGACCCACACCGCGAACACGAACGGGAGCCCCGTCCACCGCTTCCACTCCTCGCCCAGGTCGTACACGTACTCGTAGCGCGGCGCGCCCGGGCCGTCGTGGGGCGCGTGCACCGCCGCGCCGGTGCGGCGGGCGCCGAGGATCAGCGCCGCGTCCCCGATCACCAGCCGCGCCTCGTGCGGCTCGGCCGCGAAGCGCGCGACGTCCGAACGCTCCGCGTCCCCGGCCGCGAACACCGGGGACGCCTTCCACACGTGCTCGAACAGCAGACGGAGGAGCGCTACGCTCGTCATCGAGCTGCGCGACAGGAGCACGCGCGCCCCGTCGAGCGACTCGGCGGGGCGCTTGGAGAAGAGGAGCACGCTCCGGACCGGGCCGTCGGAGGTGATCGCCAGGTCGGGGAGCAGGAGGTAGCGCGACGCCTCCCGCGCATACTCCACCGCCGACACCACACTCACGTCCAGCTCCCCCGCCGACATCCGGCGATTGAGCGCGCTCGGGATGCCGTCCACCACCGTCCCCGGGAGCGGGACGATCCCACGATCGATCGCCCCGTACACCGGGTAGCAGTTGATGTACGGGATGCGGCCGACGCGCACGCTACGCCGCGGCGGCGCTCGACGCGCCGTCAGCCCCATCGAACGTCCGGATCACGTTGTAGAGCGAGTCGCGCTCCACCGGCACCCGGCCGGCGCCGCGGATCAGCTTCAGCACGTCCTCGAGCGCCATCCCCTGCGCCGTGCGCGCCCCCGCCTCGTGGTAGATCTTCTCCCGCACCACCGTCCCCTCCATGTCGTTCACCCCGAAGTGGAGCGAGATCTGGGAGATGAACGGCGTGACCATGATCCAGTGCGTCTTGATGTGGTCGAAGTTGTCCAGGAAGAGCCGTCCGACCGCGAGGTTGCGCAGGTCGTCGTAGCCGGACGTCGCCGTGCCCTCGCGGCCGAGCGTCTTCCCCAGCTCGTTGTGATCGGGGTGGTAGGCGAGCGGGATGTAGGTCAGGAACCCGCCCGTCTCGTCCTGCAGCGCGCGCAGCATCGACAGGTGCTCGATCCGGTCCTCGATCGTCTCCACGTGCCCGTAGAGCATCGTGCAGTTCGAGCGGATCCCGAGGCGGTGCGCGATGCGGTGGACGTTGATCCAGTCCTCGGCCGCGAGCTTGCGGTCGGCGATCGTCGAGCGCACCGCCTTGGAGAACACCTCCGCGCCGCCGCCGGGGAGCGTGTCGAGCCCCGCCTCGCGCAGCGCGATCAGCACCTCCTCGACGCTCATCTTCTCGATCCGCGCGATGTGCGCGATCTCGACCGCGGTGAGCGCCTTGATGTGCACCTGCGGGTGCCGCGCCTTGAGGCCGCGGAACATCTCCTGATAGTACGCGAGCCCCGCGTGCATGTCGAGCCCGCCGACGATGTGGAACTCGCGGACGTACGGGTTCGCGGCGGCCTCGGCGTACACCTGCTCCATCGTGTAGCGGTACGCGCCCTCCTCCTTCGGGAGGCGCGCGTAGGAGCAGAACACGCACGTCTTGCGCAGGATGCAGACGTTCGTGGGGTTGATGTGCTGGTTGGCCGCAAAGTACACGCGCGTGCCGTGGCGCGCGCGGTTCGCCGCATCGGCGAGATGGCCGAGCCCGACGATGTCAGGGCTCCGGAACAGGGTCACCCCATCGCTCGGCGAGAGCCGCTCCCCGGCCGCCGCCTTCTCGGCGATCGGCCGGAGCGCGGGATCTGTGATGAGCGAGAGGTCGACCTCGAAGGGGACTGCCATGGCTCACTCCGGGTAGCGCTTCACGGCCAGCGTCACGTTGTGACCGCCGAACCCGAAGCTGTTCGAGAGCGCGGCCGTGATCTCACGCGAGACGGCGACGTTCGGCGTGTAGTTCAGGTCGCACTCCGGATCGGGCGTGTGATAGTTGATCGTGGGGGGGATCTTGCCGTCGCGCACGGCGAGCGCGGTGATCGCCAGCTCCACCGCCCCCGCGGCGCCGAGCATGTGCCCCGTCATCGACTTCGTGGAGCTCACGTTGAGCGACGAGACCGCCTCCCCGAACACCGCCTTAATCGCCTTCGTCTCGTTCAGGTCGTTGGCCGGGGTCGAGGTCCCGTGCGCGTTCACGTACCCCACCATCTCGGGGATGAGCCCCGCGTCGACCATCGCGCGTTTCATCGCCCGCTGTGCCCCTTCCCCGTCCGGGGCCGGCGCGGTGAGGTGATACGCGTCGCCGGTGGCGCCGTACCCCGCCACCTCGGCGTAGATCGACGCGCCGCGGTTCAGCGCGTGCTCCAGCTCCTCGAGCACGAGGATCGCCGACCCCTCGCCGAGGACGAAGCCATCGCGCGTCGCGTCGAACGGACGCGATGCGGTCGCGTACTCCTCGTTCCGCTCGGAGAGCGCCCGCATGTTCGCGAACCCGCCGATCGCCATCGCCGTGACCGTCGCCTCGGCGCCGCCGGTGATCATGACGTCCGCGTCGCCGTACTGGATCGCGCGGAACGCATCCCCGATCGCGTGCGCGCTCGACGCGCACGCCGAGACCGTCGCGTAGTTCGGCCCCTTGGCGTTGAACCGCATCGACACCAGCCCCGCCGCGATGTCCGAGATGAACATCGGGATGAAGAACGGGGAGATCTTGCTCGGGCCCCGCTCGCGGTAGACATCGTGCTGCTCCTCGAACGTCTTGAGCCCGCCGATCCCGCTCCCGATGATCACGCCGGTGCGGTCCGCGGCGTACCCCGTCCCGTTCCCGAACCCCGCGTCCTCCATCGCCTGGACCGCCGCCGCCATCGCGTACTGGGCGAACAGGTCCGCGCGCTTGACCTCCTTCCGGTCCATGTACTGCCCCGGATCGAACCCCTTCACCTCACACGCGAACCGGACCGCGAAGCCCGACGCGTCGAACTTCGTGATCAGGTTCGCCCCCGACGTCCCCGCGAGGAGGGCGCGCCAGGTCGTCGCCACGTCGTTGCCGACGGGCGTGACGGCCCCGAGGCCGGTGACGACGACCCTCCGTTTCGTCACGCTTTGACCTTGGTGTGCAGGTAGTTCAGCGCATCGCCGACGGTGCGCAGCTTCTCGGCATCCTCGTCCGGGATGTCGATGTTGAACTCCTTCTCGAACTCCATGACCAGCTCGACCTGATCCAGGCTGTCCGCGCCCAGATCCTCCATGAAGCTCGCGTCGTTGGTGAGCTTCTCGCGTTCGACGCCAAGCTCGTTGGAGATGATTTCCTTGACCTTCTCCTCGAGATCCGCCATGGACGTGGTCCTCAGTGGTGTGGTGTAGTGTGGTGCCTTGAATCTAGGTAACGCGAAACGTTACGGGAAGTTACATGACCATGCCGCCGTCGACCACGAACACCTGGCCGGTGATGTAGGCCGCGTGCTCCGAGGCGAGGAAGGCGGCGAGGGCGGCAATGTCGCCCGGGGTGCCGAGCCGCCCCAGGGGGATCTGGGCGGCGAGCTCGCGCTGCGCCTCGGGGGTCATGGCCGCCGTCATGTCGGTCTCGATGAACCCCGGGGCGATGGCGTTGGCCAGCACGTTGCGCGAGGCCAGCTCCTTGGCCACCGACTTCGTGAGCCCGATGAGCCCTGCCTTGCTCGCGGCGTAGTTGGCCTGCCCCTTGTTCCCGGTGAGCCCGACGACGCTGGTGATGTTGATGATCCGCCCCCACCGGCGCTTCATCATGCCCCGCGCGGCCGCCCGGATGGCGGCGAAGGGGCCGCGCAGGTTGGTGTCGAGCACGGCGTCCCAGTCATCGTCCTTGAGGCGGAAGAGGACGTTGTCGCGGGTGACGCCGGCGTTGTTGACGAGGATGTCGAGCGCGCCGAACGCCTGCTCCACTTCCTCGACGAGGCGCGTCACCTCGCCGGTGTTGGCGACGTCGGTGGCGAAGCCGCACGCGCCGTTTCCGATCGCGCGCGCGGCCTCCTCGGCGCGGGCCTGGTCGCGCGCGGCGACGGCCACGCGCGCACCGCACCGAGCGAGGGTGGCGGCGATCTCGCGGCCGATGCCGCGGGTACCACCGGTGACGAGCGCGGCGCGCCCGGAGAGGTCGATCTGCATGGCGATTACGCGATCCGCTGGAGGAGCTGTTCGATGTCGGCGACGGTGCCGCCGGGCGCGGTCTGGATGTTGGGCGCGATGCGCTTGGCGAGGTTGGCGAGCACGGTCCCCGGCCCGAGCTCCACGAACAGGGCGCCGGGGTACGCTGCCGCCAACTTGGCCATGAGCTCTGTCCACCGGACGGGGGACGTGAGCTGCTGCACCAGCCGCTCGCGCGCCTCCGCGGACGCGCACACGGGGCCGGTGGTCACGTTCGAGTAGACGGGGAACGCGGGGTCGGCGAGCGCGGCGGCATCGAGCGCCGCGCGGAGGCCGCTCGTCGCCACGTCCATGAGCGGGGTGTGGAACGCGCCGCTCACGTTGAGGCGGATGGCGCGCTTGGCGCCGCGCTCCTTGGCCAGCGCCATGGCGCGCTCGACCGCGGCGGTCTCGCCGGAGATGACGAGCTGCTCGGCGGTGTTGTAGTTGGCCGGGACCACGAGCCCCGCGCCCTCCTCGCGCGCGGCGGCGCAGACGGCCTCCACGTCGGCGGCCGCGAGCCCCATGACGGCGGCCATCGCCCCGGGGCGCTCGACGCCGCTCTGATACATGAGCTCCCCGCGCCGCCGCACCACGCGCAGCGCGTCCGCGAGCGAGAGGGCGTCGGCGGCGTGATAGGCGGTGAACTCGCCGAGGGAGTGCCCCGCGGCCGCGCGCACGTGCGCGCGGGCCCGGTCGCGAAGGACGGCCCACGCGGCGGCGCCGTGCGCGAGGAGCGCGGGCTGCGCGTTCTGCGTGGACGTCAGCTCGGCGTCGGGGCCCTCGAAGCAGAGCGTCGACAGGGGGACGCCGAGCACGCGGTCCGCCTCTTCGAAGACGGCGCGCGCTGCGGGAAACGCCTCCGCCAGGTCCTTCCCCATCCCCGGCTTCTGCGATCCCTGACCCGGAAAGAGCAGTACGATGTCCATGCCACGTGCCGCGTGCTCAGAGACGGACGACCATGGAGCCCCACGTCAACCCGGCGCCGAAGGCGGCGATGAGGACCAGCGAGCCCTCGCCCACGATCCCCCGCTCGGTGACCTCGTCGAGGGAGATCGGGATCGAGGCGGAGGACGTGTTCCCGTACCGGTCGATGTTCACGAACACCTTCTCCATGGGGATCCCCGCGTGCTTCGCGGTCGCCTCGATGATGCGGATGTTGGCCTGGTGGGGGACCAGGAGGTCGATCTCGTCGGCGGTGACCTTGGCGGCATCGAGCGCGCGGTCGACCGACTCGGCCATGCAGAGGACCGCGGACTTGAACACCTCGCGCCCCGCCATCTTCACGAGGTGCCCGCGCTCGCGCAGCACCTCCTCCGACATGGGGATCGTGGCCCCGCCCTGGGGGCGATAGAGGAGATTGGCGAGCCGCCCGTCGCTCCGCATGTACGACGAGAGGATCCCGCGCTCGTCGGTCGACGGGCGGAGCACCGCGGCGCCGGCGCCGTCGCCGAAGAGGACGCACGTCGAGCGGTCGGTCCAGTCGACGATCGCGCTCATCTTCTCGGAGCCGACGACGAGCGCGGTTTCGGCCGTGCCGGTCATGATGAGCCCTTCGGCCACGGTGAGCCCGTAGAGCCACCCGGAGCACGCCGCGGAGATGTCGAACGCCGCCGCGCGGTGCGCGCCGATCGCCGCCTGGAGGTCCACCGCGGTCGCGGGGAGGAGGCGGTCCGGCGTGGCGGTACTGAGGACGATCACGTCGATCTCCCCGGCCGTCACCCCCGCCCGGTGCATCGCGGTGCACGACGCGTCGGCGGCCATGCTGCACGTCGTCTCGTGCTCGGCGGCGATGTGGCGCTCGACGATCCCGGTGCGCTCGACGATCCACTCGTGCGAGGTGTCGAGCCCCATGGCGGCGAACTCGTGGTTGGTGAGGACCTTGGGGGGGATCCCGCGGCCGAAGCCGGCGAACCGCGCGACGGGGCGCCTCATGCGTCCCTCACGGCCGGCTGCTCGAGCCGGCGACCGATGTGCTCGACCATCTTGGTCTCCACGGCGCGGAGTGCGACGCCGATTGCGTTCTTGATGGCGCGCGGCGACGAGCTGCCGTGCGAGATGATGCTCACGCCCTTCACGCCGAGGAGCGGCGCGCCTCCGTAGTCGGAGTAGTCGAACCCCTTGAAGGTCTTGGCGAGGAGCTGTTGCTCCACGCCGGCGCGCGTCATCATCGCGAAGATCATTCCGGGGACGGACTCGTAGAACTTGAGCAGCACGTTTCCGACGAACCCGTCGCACACGACCACGTCCACCGCGCCGCGGCTGCTCCCGCCGGCCAGGATGTCGCGCCCCTCGACGTTACCGGCGAAGTTGATGTCGATCTGCTCCAGCAGCTTGTGCGCCTCTTTCACGGCGGCGTTCCCCTTCTCCGGCTCCTCGCCGATGCTGAGGAGCCCGACGGCGGGGTCGGGGCGGCCGAGGATGTCCTCGGCGTACACCGAGCCGAGCCGCGCGAACTGCACCAGCTCCTCGGCGGAGCAGTCGACGTTGGCCCCGGCGTCGAGGACCACCACCGGGTTCCGCGCCGTGGGGAAGACGGTCGCGATCGCCGGGCGGGTGAGCCCCGCGTGCAGCTTGAGGAGGACGACGGAGGCCGCCATCTGCGCCCCGGTGTTCCCGGCGGAGACGAAGGCGTCGGCCGCACCCGACGCATGCAGCTTGAGCCCCACGACCATGGAGCTGTTCGGTTTCCCGCGCACCGCGGCCGTCGGCTTGTCGGACATCTCGATCACCTCGGGGGCCTCGACGATCGTGATCCGATCGCGGAGGGCGCTCGCAGAGGGGCCCTGCCCGGCGGGCAGGGCGTTCAACTGCGCATCCAGCTCGGCCCGAACCACGTCGGTCCGGCCCACGAGTGTGATCGAATGAACGGCCTCGAGCTCGGCGAGCGCGAGAAGGGCGCCCGCGATCGGCGCCTGGGGCGCGAGATCGCCCCCCATGGCATCCAACGCGATTCGCGCCAAGGCTACGCTTCCTTCGCTACGACCCGCTGCTCACCGGCGTAATATCCACATTCAGCGCACACCCGGTGCGGACGCTTCATGCTCTGACACCGGGGACACGCCTGCAGGGCGATCGCCGGCGCCTTCTTGTGCGTGTTGCGGGCGCGCTTCTTCCGCTTGGAGCTGCGGCGCTTGGGAACGGCCATGGGAGATGAGGATGGGAAAGTTGAAGAGTCGTTCGCTACCGGGACGCGTCGCGGAGCGACCGGAGCGCGTCCCAGCGGCTATCAGTTTCAGGCGGGCAGCCGCACGGCCCTGCGTTCAGATCAGCCCCGCATCTGGCGCACAGCCCCTGACAATCCTCGCGGCACAGGAAAAAGCTCGGTGCGCTCAGGAGCCACTGCTCCCGAACCGCCGGCCGTAGATCGATCACCTGCGCGTTCGACGGAAGACGATAGGCATCGGGATCCTCCGCCACCTCGTCCCCGGCCTCGGCGTAGAGGACGTGAACGTCCTCCGCCACCGCCGACGACACGTCGGCCAGACAACGCCGGCATGCCCCGCTCGCTGCCCCCTCGATTCGACCACTCCAATAATACCGACCATGCCCAGCCTTGGAGAGACGCCCGGTCACGTGCAGCGGCTCCGAGGGCACCAGATCCCCCTCGGCCCACACCGGGTCCCCGGGCGCCAACTCCCCGTCGACCCGGACCGCCTCGCGCTCGAGCTGTCGAATGTCGTAGGACAGCATAACCTTTTAATCTACTTACGGATGTCCGCGTGAGGCAAGGGACCGGGCTCACCCGGGATCAGATGGTGTCCGCCTCCGCGAAGAAGAACCGCGCCTCCCGCTCGGCGTTCTCGTCCGAGTCCGACGCGTGGATCGCGTTCCGCTCCTTCGACTCCGCGTACAGCTTCCGCACCGTCCCCGGCTCCGCCTCCGCGGGGTCCGTCGCCCCGATCGTCTTCCGGAGCGCCGCCACCGCGTCCGCCCGCTCCAGGATCATCGGCATGCATGGGCCGGAGGTCATGAACGTGGTGAGCGAGCGGAAGAACGGGCGCTCGCGGTGCACGGCGTAGAACGCCTCCGCCTGCGCCGTCGTCAGGCGCACGACGCGCGCGGCGACGATGCGGAACCCCGCCCCCTCCAGGTGCGCGATGATCTTCCCTGCCTTCCCGGCGCCGAAGGCGTCCGGCTTAATGATGGTCAGCGTGCGTGTTCCGGGCATGTGTTACGATCCAATGAGTTTCCGAACGATGTCGCCGCGCGTGAGGAACCCCACCAATCGCCCCTCCCGCACGACGGGGACGCATTCGACGTCCTTGTTGGCCATGAGTGATGCGACTTCCGCCACCGGCTGGTCCGGCGAGACGCCCAGCACCTGGCGCGTCATCACGTCGCGCACGGTGCGTGGGTGGTGGTCCACGGCGCTCCCGTGGCGGTGCGTCGCGCCGCCGAGGAAGGCCGAACTCGTGAGCATGTGCCGCAACAGCTCCCGGTCGCTCAACAGCCCCACGAGGAGGCCGTCGGCCCCGACGACCGGGAGCGCCGCGATCCGCGCGCGCACCATCTCGCGCGCCGCGTCGCGCAGCGGCGTGTCGGGGCGCGTGGTGCGCGGGCGCTCGGTCATGATCTCCCGCACCGTGAGCTGCGGCGGCACCTCCACCGCGGCCAGCTCCGGGAGCGCCGCCAGCGCCTCCGGCGTGGGCGCGGCGAGGAGCGCGTCCACCGTCTCGGGGCGCGAGAGGAGCCGCGCGAACGCGCCCAGCACCTGGAGGTAGCGCGCCGCCAGTCGCGGCGGGGCGAGGATCAGGAGGACGATCCGCGCTTGCTGCACCTCCGCCTCCCCCACCTCGCGCGCGATCGGCCGGGGGGAGACGCCGATCGCCACGGTGAGATCCCCCACCGCGTCGGTGCGGTAGTGCGTGAGGAACGCGCGGTCGCCCAGGGCGACGATGTCCTCCCCCCGCGCCTCCGTGATGCGGCTCTGCAGCTTCTCCGCATCGCTCACCGCACCCGTGGCGGCCAGGCGCTCCAGGAGCGCCCACGCCGCGGCCGCCAGGGTGGGTGCCTCGAGAGGAAGGATGACCCGCTCGGGCGTGACGAGATCGGAGAGCTTCACAACCGCTCGCGCACGAGCGAGACGAAGTCCACGGGGCGCTGAGCGACGGCCATCCCCGCCTCCTTGAACGCCTGGATCTTCTCGGCCGCGGTCCCGGTGGAGCCGGAGATGATCGCCCCCGCATGCCCCATGCGCCGCCCCGGCGGCGCCGTCTGCCCGGCGATGAAGCCGACCACCGGCTTGGTCATGTGCTCCTTCACGAACTGCGCGGCGTTCTGCTCGTCCGTGCCCCCGATCTCGCCGATCATCGCGATCACCTTGGTGTCGGGGTCGCGCTCGAACGCGGCCAGGCAGTCGATGAAGTTCGTGCCGTTGATCGGGTCGCCGCCGATCCCGACGCACGTGGTCTGCCCCATCCCGGCGCGCGTGAGGTGGTAGACCACCTCGTACGTCAGCGTCCCCGAGCGGCTCACGAGCCCCACGGGGCCCGGCGTGCAGATGCGCCCGGGGATGATCCCGACCTTGCTCTTCCCGGGGGAGATGAGCCCGGGGCAGTTCGGCCCGATGAGGCGCGCCCCATTCTCCTGCACGTACGGGTAGACGCGCGTCATGTCGAGCACCGGGACTCCCTCGGTGATGCAGACGATGAGCGAGACGCCGGCCGCCGCCGCTTCCATGATCGCGTCCGCCGCGAACGGGGGCGGGACGTAGATGACCGACGTGTTCGCCCCCGTCGCCGCGACGGCATCGGCCACGGTGTTGAAGATCGGCACCGTCCCCTCGAACGTCTGCCCTCCCTTCCCCGGCGTGACGCCGGCCACGACGCACGTGCCGTACTCGATCATCTGCTTCGTGTGGAACGAGCCATCGCGCCCGGTGATCCCCTGCACGATGAGCTTCGTGCTCTGATCGATGAAGATGCTCACGCCGCCTTCCCTCCCGTGGCCAGCGCCACGGCGCGCTGGACCGCTTCGTCCATGTCCGTCATGGCGGAGAACCCGTGCTCCTGCAGGATCTTCACCGCGATCTCCTCGTTGGTGCCGGTGAGCCGGATGACGATCGGGACGGTGAGCGGGTTGGACCGGGTCGCCGTCACGATGCCGTTGGCCACGTCGTCGGTGCGCGTGATGCCGCCGAAGATGTTGAACAGGATGGCCTTGACGTTCGGGTCGGCGGTGATGATGCGGAGCG
Source organism: Gemmatimonadaceae bacterium (assembly GCA_019689955.1). GTDB lineage: Bacteria > Gemmatimonadota > Gemmatimonadetes > Gemmatimonadales > Gemmatimonadaceae > JADGGM01. Next base: position 1,237 of record JADGGM010000023.1, on the reverse strand, counting down.
CGTTGACGACCTTCTCGGGGTTCGACGAGCCGCCGATGTCGAGGAAGTTCGCGGGCTCGCCGCCGTAGTACTTCACGAGGTCCATGGTCGCCATGGCGAGGCCGGCGCCGTTGACGACGCACCCGACGTTGCCGTCGAGCTTGATGAAAGTGAGGTTGGCCTTGCGCGCGGCGACTTCGCTCGGCGCCTCGGCCGAGTCGTCGCGCAGCGCGGCCAGCTCGGGACGGCGATCCAGCTCGTTGTCGTCGATCACCATCTTCGCGTCGAGCGCGAGCACCTCCCCGGCGGGCGTGGTGACCAGCGGGTTGATCTCGGCGAGCGATGCGCCGCTCGCGGTGAACGCGGCGTAGAGCTGCTGCAGGATCTTCGCCGCGGCGCGCGCCTGCTTCACGTCGGGGTAGAGGAAGAAGCCCATGCGCAGCGCCTCGAAGCCGAGGAGGCCGTAGCGCGGGTCCACCGGGAGGCGCAGGATCTTCTCCGGCGTCTTCGCGGCGACTTCCTCGATGTCGATCCCCCCCGCGGGGCTCACCATGAACACCGCGCGCTTGGACGCGCGGTCCACGATGATCCCGGCATACGCTTCGGTCGCGATGTCCGCCGCGGGCGTGACGAGCACGCGCTGCACGGTGAGCCCCTTGATCTGCATGCCGAGGATCTGCGAGGCGACGGCCTTCGCGTCGGCGGGGGTCTTGGCCAGCTTCACCCCGCCCGCCTTCCCGCGCCCGCCCGCGTGGACCTGCGCCTTGACCACCACGGTCGTGCCGAAGCTGCGGGCGATCCGCTCCGCGTCCTCGGGGGTGGTCGCCACTTCGCCGGGCGGGACGGGGATCCCGTGCCGCCGGAAGATCTCCTTGGCTTGATATTCGTGAATGTTCACTCGCTCTCCCAGGTGATCGTCGTTCCTGCCTCGCCGCGGACCGCATCGCGCCCGCGGCTGAGCTCCGTAATGATAGCGCGCCCGCGCGTGCGCCGCACGAAATCCACCGCCGCGCGCACCTTGGGCGCCATGCTCCCTTCGCCGAACGCGCCGGCGTGGTCGAGCCGCTCGGCGTCGGCCACGGAGAGCGTGCGGAGCGCGCGCTGCGTGGGGGCGCCGTAGTCGAGGTACACGGCATCGACATCGGTGAGGATGAGCAGCAGCGCGGCGCCGAGGTCGCGCGCGAGCACGGCGGCGGCGAGGTCCTTGTCGACCACGGCGTCGACCCCCTCCCACCCCAACACCCGGTCCGGGTACACG
>JADGGM010000703.1 GCA_019689955.1 Gemmatimonadaceae bacterium | reverse complement strand
TCGGCCGCTGGGGCGTCGTGGCCGCGGTGGCACATGGCGGCCGCGATCGCCTCGCGGAGCGCGGGGATCCCCGCGGGGGGGGCGTAGCGTGTGCGCCCCGCGTTGAGCGCGGCGACGCCGGCCTCGACGATGTGCGCCGGCGTCGGGAAGTCGGGCTCGCCGATCTCGAGGTGGATGACGTGGTGCCCCGCGGCCTCCAGGCGTCGTGCTTCGACCATCACCTCGAACGCGCCCTCGGTCCCCAGCAACGCGGTGCGCCGCGTGAGGCGCGGCGCGGCGGCGGCTCGGGCGCCCCGGGGTGCGCGCGTGCGCGCCGTCGTGGGTCGCTCGCTCCTGCCGGTCTCCGGTCGCGCAGCGCTCATGCGCCTGCTGAGGATGTCACGCTTCACGGTACCCTCTCGGGGTGTGGGGGAAAAACAAAACGGCCGCTCGGGAGTGAGCGGCCGGATCGGGACAGCGTTGCGGCGTGGATTCGTCAGTCGGTCACACGGCGCACGAGCATCCCCCCGGCCACCCCGTCGCTGCGGGTGCGGCGGCGAACGCGGCGAGGGCGGCGAGGGCGGCGGCCGAGGGACGGATCGTCATGGTGGAATGGATGGCAGGGGGGCGTGGGGGATGTCAAGGCGGCGAATGTGCACGCGCCTCCACGGGGTGACCGCGTCATGACGCCGTCGCGCCTGTGAACACCGCCGAGATGGCGCGTTTTCCCCGTCGGACCGGATTGAGCGTGATGTTCACCTCATAGCCCGCCGCGGCGGCCAGGCGCACGAGTGTCGCGACTTCGATGTTCTCACTGCGCTCGATCTGCTGGATCCGGGTAGCCGAGAGCGCCGCAGCCCGAGCTGCGGCACGGAGCGACTGGCCAGCCTCCCGACGCATGCGCGCCATCAATTCTCCAACGGTGCCTGCGATGACGGCGTTTGCGATCTCGGCAGGCGTGTACGAGCGCGATTCGGGGCCGGGCAGTGGCCCCTCGACGTACTCACCATCCCCGGCCTCCTCGATCAGCGCCATCAGCTTGTCGCTTGGGAGCCGCCGCAGTCCAAGATCTGCTTTCACCTGCCGCTTCGTGCGCTTCTTCTTGCTCACGTTGCTCACGACCCACTGCCTCCGTTCATGGCGGTCCGAAGACCTTCACACCCCTCTTGTACGCCCCTCTTGTACGCCACGAGTACCTCGAGCGCCACTTCGAGCTTCATCGGATCCGGCGCATCGCCATCCTTGACCTCGCAATTCACGATGCCCGCGTCGCCGTTCGCGAGAAAGAACCAATAGATCCGAGCCCCTCCCTTCTCGCCCCCACGACTCGCCGGCTTGAGCTCCCAGAGCGGGAGCCCTTTCAGCTTCTCGATATATCGGCAGCCCCGACCATGCCGATACAGATCGTGAAGCATCGCGATCATCGTGCTGAGCGCGCCGGTCCTACCATCCACCGCCAGCTCGAGGAGCTCGTCGATGATGATCGGTCGATGCGCTGCGAGTCGACTGGGATGCCTTCCCAGCCAGAGCCTCATGCAAAGTCTAGCGCCGAAGCGCACGAGGTGTCAAGTCTAGCATTAACACCTCTCGAAGGCCCGCGCCGATCAAATGCACTACGCGTCCAACAGCACCGCTGCATGGCTGACGTGACTCTGTTCATATCTCCTGCGCTCGTGATGGGAGTCAGCCATGGAAGATCGGCGGGGCCCGTCAGCAGAACGTCACGTCTTGCGTGACCACGCCCCTCCCGCCATCAGTGCGCCAGCCCCGACATCACAACCCCGCAGCCTTCCCCCCCAGCCCCTGACCGCTACCTTTGCGG
>JADGGM010000702.1 GCA_019689955.1 Gemmatimonadaceae bacterium | reverse complement strand
GGCTCTGCGCGGAAGTTGGTGATCGGGCGGCGCTCCTCGCTCGGGGCGCGCGTCCCCCGCCTCACGCGACGTGGAGGACGCGTTTGCGCGGGAGGGCGAAGCTCGCTCGACCGTACATGGCCCGCTTCAGCAGCTTGAGGCGATGGACCTGCCCCTCCGTCTGGCCGTTGCTCCAGGGGAAGAGCACCGCGGCGAGCACCGCGTCCTGATCACGCCGCACGCCCGCCGCGAACGCCCGGAGTTCACGGGCGTCGCTCTGCTCGGCCGCCGTCAACCACCCGAACAACGCGTCGGCATCGTGGTGCTTGAGCAGGCGCGCGAAGTCGTCGACCAGTGCCCGCGCCTGGGCGAGCGCCGGACACTGCGCGCCGACCGCCGTGACATAGGCTCGTTCCTCCGGGGTGAGGGCATCGGGAATCCGTTCGGCGTTCCGCAGCAGCCACGCCGTCTCGCGCGGGGACGGCGCGCGGGAGTTGACTGGCGGTAGCATCGGCGTCGGTTGCCTCCCGCCACCACGCGGCCGGCGCCGCCGGAGTTCGGCCAGATAGCGGCGGGCGGCCTGGTAGCAGTCGGCGGCCCCCAGGGCGGCGAGCTCGCGCGTGAACTCCGCCGCATTGTCCAGCCCCGCATCGTAGCGCCCCACGATGTAGTCCGCGTACCGGTCGAGCCGATGCGGCTGGCGCACCTTGGGGGCGCGCTCCGGGAAGTGGCCGGCTGCGAGCCACGTGTCGACGGTGCGCCGATCCAGTCCCACGGTGCGCGCGATCCCGAGCTTCGACGTCCCGCTGGCGCGCAGGGCGACCACCTGCTCATAGCGCGCGAGCCGGCGGGCGCGGCGCTCCGCGCTCCGCTGTTCGTCCCGCGTCGGCCCCGGCCGATTGTGCGGCAGCCCAGAGTAGCGCCGGTTCCGGGGCGCCGCCTCGGGCTCCGGCCTCGGATGCGTGGCCTCCGCCGCGGTGCGCAACACCGCGTGGTGCCGTGTGCAGGCCCGTTCGAGCGCGTCCATGAGATTGCGCAGCAGGTGGAAGCGATCGGCAATCTGGATCGCGTCGGGCGCGCCCTGGCGGGCGCCCTCGGCGTAGGCGCCGCCCCGATCCCGGCTGATGATCTCAACCCCGGGGTGCGCCGTAAGCCACGCCGCCAACGTCGCCGCCTCACGATCGGGGAGGAGGTCGATGACGCGGTGGCGCTCGAGATCGAGGAGGATCGTCCCGAAGCGCTGGCCCCGGCGGCGCGACCAGTCGTCCACTCCGAGCACGCGCGGCCTCGCGGGCGCCTCCTCTACCGTCGCGCGCACCCGCGTGAGAATCGTCCACGCGCCCCCGGTGAGGCCGAGTGCGGCGGCGAGCCGCGCGCCGGGCCGGCCGCCCAGCGCGAAGCCAATCACTTCGAGGGCGACCGCGGCGCGTACGGTGCGGCGCGCATGCGGGGCAGCCGTTTCGGGCACGCGCTCCGCGAAGATCCGGCGGCGACAGGTGGGCGTGTCGCAGGAGAACTTCCGAAGGTGCGCCACGAGCCGGACCCGGACCCCATGCCACGGGAGGTCGGCGAGCGTACGCGTGTAGCGACTATGAATGCGGCGGGAGAGGCATCCGCAGAGCGGACACGGCACCGCCGGCCGTCGCGCGGTCGCGACGATGGTGATCGCCTCCGAAGAGACCGCGAGATAGCTGAGCCCGAGCTCGGCGGGCGCGGGGCACAGCCGGGGCGCATCCATCGGTCCACCCCTTCGAGAGCTCTCCCCGAAGCCTACCCCCATCCGACTCCGCCTGCATCACCAACTTCCGCGCAGAGCCACTTTCA
>JADGGM010000701.1 GCA_019689955.1 Gemmatimonadaceae bacterium | reverse complement strand
GGGGCGGGTACGCGTGCGCGCGGTGCTCCGCCTCGCGGCGGCGCGCTTCGCGGCCGAGCGGGCGATGGGCGTCGCGGCGCCCCCGGCGCGCGCCGTGGCGTCGCTCTACCGCCGCGCGCTCCGCATCGCCTACCGCGACCCCGTGGAGACGAGCGATCTTGCCGTGGACGGCGATGACCTGCGCGCGGCCGGGATCCCCCCGGGCCCCGCGCTCGGCCGGATCCTCCACCAGTTGCTCCAGGACGTGCTGGAGGACCCGGCGCGCAACACGCGCGACCAGCTCCTGCAGCGCGCGCAGGACTTGTATCACGCCCCCGGCTCGGCGCCCCTATCGCCCTGACCAGGAGTCACGCTCCCGAATGTTCTTCCGCGGCCGGCAACCCGAAACGTCGATCTGGAAGCGCTTCCGCAGCGCGGCCGACGGCTTCTCGTTCGCCAAGGAGGCGGACTACTACGTCGCGCACCTCGTCGCCAACGCGGAGCGCGTCGTGGACCTGTTCGTGGCGCTCCTCGAGCACATGCCGCCGGCCGTGGACGTCGCGGTCACCGACGCGCGGACGCACCGCGCGTGGAAGGGGGAACGCCTCGCGCTCCCCGACGTGCGCGACGCGCTCGCGCGGATCAAGCCGCTCCTCGCCGCGCACGGCGGCGTGGAGATCGCGGTGTACACGAGCGAGGACCAGCTCACGCTCAACTCGGTGCTCGAGCTGTTCATCTACGCACGCACCGATCAGTGGTTGTACCTCCTCAAGGGGAAGGGGCTCGAGGAGCGGCGCCTGGTGCACAGCAAGAGCTGGCGGCTGGCGCAGCGCGAGTTCCCGGACGCGCCGGAGCTGGTGCAGGCGATCGCCGCGCTGGCCGTGTCCCTCCAGCTCTCCCCGGCGTGAGCGCGACCCCCCTCACGTACGCCGTCGCCGCCGCGCTCGCGAACGTGCTCGGCGCCGCCGCCGTGACCTGGCGCGCGAAGTGGAGCGTCCAGGCGCTCGACACGCTCATCGCGCTCTCGGCCGGGTTCATGATCTCGGCGTCGCTCACCGACATCTTCCCCGAGGCGATCGAGCGCACCGGGTCGGTGGCGGCCGTGGCGGCGCTCCTGGGGTACCTGCTCGTCCACCTCACGCAGCACACCCTGGCCCCGCACTTTCACTTCGGCGAGGAGACGCACGAAGTCTCGGAGATGGTCGGCGTCTCCGCGCTCATCGGGCTCCTGCTGCACACGGCGGTGGACGGCGTGGCGATCGCGTCGAGCTTCCACGTGAGCCCCGCGCTCGGCGCGCTCGTGTTCATGGCGATCGCGCTCCACAAGTTCCCCGAGGGGCTGGCGATCTCGAGCCTCTTCCTCGCGGCCGGCGCGGGACGTGCACGGGCGTTGTACGCCGCCACCGCGCTCGGGCTCGCCACCGTCGCCGGGGCGCTGATCACCGGGCACTTCCCGTGGCTGGCGAGCTACGGGCTGGCCGTCTCGGCCGGGGTGACGCTGTACGTCGGGGCGTCGAACCTCGTCCCCGAGTTCCAGGGGAAGCACGGCTGGCGGCTGCAACTGGCGTTCTTCGCGGGGTGCGGGTTCTATTTCCTGTCACGGACCGCGCTGGGATTGTGAGCATGGCCGGAAAGGGCGCTCGTTCGCGAGCCGACACGTCGGGAACCGGGTCGCTGTTCCAGGCCCCGGAAAGCGCGCAGCCGCTGGCGGCGCGCATGCGCCCGCGCACGCTCGACGAGCTCGTGGGGCAGACCCGCCTCCTCGGCCCCGGGACCGCGCTCCGCACGGCGATCGAGAAGGGGGGCGTGGGGTCGATCATCCTCTGGGG
>JADGGM010000700.1 GCA_019689955.1 Gemmatimonadaceae bacterium | reverse complement strand
CCCCCGCCCCCGCGCCGCCGCTCGCCACGTCCGCCGGTACGGCCGCGAGCCGCAGCTCGGCCGACGAATCGCTCTCCGCGAGGTGCACGCGTGCGGTCACGCGCATCGGCACGCCGCTCGGCGCGCGCACGCTCGGCCACGACACCACGAGCTCCGATCGCGACCGCGTGAACGCCGGCGCGCCCGCGTGCACGTTGTCGACCGTGTCGCTCCGACCCGTCGAGTCCTCGAAGATGAGCCGCCAGAGCACCGCCGAACTGTCGTGCGCTCCGAGGAACTCATCGCCCTCGGCACCCCTCGCGCCCGGCGAGCGGACTCGGATGCTCACGACACTCCCGGTGCGCCGGTCGAACGCCAATCGCAGGTAGGCATTCCCGAGGACGACCGGCGCCGACGACGTCGAGACGGCCGCTTGCCCGCGCGCGGCATGCGCACCATCGGCCGCCGTCAGCGCGGCGAGCAACACGAGCCCGACCGGGAGGCGCCACTGGAGCACGTGCGTCAGGACCGCCGTGCGGCCCTCTCTCTCAACGTCGATGCGTTCAGCAGCCATCGGAGCACCTCATGCATCGCGGTCATGTCGGATTGCCGGCGCCCCCGCGCCACACCACGGCCCCGTCGATCACCGTCATCACGCACGCGTTCGGACGGAAGTGATAGAGCCAGTGCGTCACGTCGGGCGCGTCGATCACGGCGAAGTCGGCCGCCTTCCCGGGCTCCAGCGATCCCACGCGCTCCGCGAGCCCCACCGCCTGGGCGGCGTAGCACGTCGCGCCCTTGAGCACCTCGGCGGGGGTCATGCGCTGCAGCGTGCAGGCGAGCATCATCGCCAGCGGCAGGTCGTAGCTCGGCGCGGATCCAGGGTTGAAGTCCGTGGCCACGGCCACCGGGACGCCGGCGTCGATGAGCCGCCGCGCCGGCATGGGGCGCTGCTCGAGGTAGATCGTCGCGATCGGGAGGCTCACCGCCACCACTCCCGCGCGCCGCATCGCCTCGATCCCGCCGTCGGTCACACACTCCAGGTGGTCCGCCGAGAGCGCGCCGACCGCCGCGGCCAGCTCCGCGCCCCCGGACGCCGTGAGCTGGTCCGCGTGCACCTTGGGGGCGAGTCCCGCGCGCTTCCCCGCCTCGAGCACGCGCCGCCCCTCCGCCACGCTGAACGCCGATTCTTCGACGAACACGTCGCAGCACCGCGCGAGCCCCTCGTTCCCGACGCGCGGGATGATCTCCTCGACCACGAGGTCGACGTAACGCTCGCGGTGCGCGCGATGCTCCGGCGGCACGGTGTGCGCCGCGAGCAGCGTCGGGACCAGACGCACCGGCTGCATGGCGGCGAGGCGGCGGTACACGCGCAGCAGCTTCAGCTCGTCCTCGAGCGTGAGCCCGTAGCCGCTCTTCGCTTCCACGGTCGTGACGCCGAGCGCGCGCACCGCCTCGAGCACGCGCGCGGCGCGCCCGAGGAGCTCATCTTCGCCGGCCGCGCGCGTGGCCCGCACCGTCGACGCGATCCCGCCCCCCGCGGCGGCGATCTCGAGATAGCTGCGGCCGAGCAGCCGCTGCTCGAACTCCTCCGCGCGCCACCCGCCGAAGGCGAGGTGCGTGTGACAGTCGATGAGACCGGGGATCACGAGCTGGCCCCCGGCGTCGAGCACCTCGTCGTCGCGATCCGACGCGGGGAGCTCGGCCTCGGGGCCGACCCATTGGATGGTGTCGCCGCGCCAGGCGAGCGCGGCGTTGGGGATGGCGTGGATCTCACCCTGCCCGCCATCCGCGCGGCAAGTGGCGAGCGTGGAGATGTTGCGCAGGACGGGCAT
>JADGGM010000699.1 GCA_019689955.1 Gemmatimonadaceae bacterium | reverse complement strand
CCGTCGTGGCGCCCGCCGCGCCGCGCGCGTGGGGGGCGGTCAGCTCCGACGTGAGCCCCACGCCTTCGGCGTCGGTCCCGGCGAGCTGCACGTCGCGCCCGACCATGGCGCGCGCGATCTCGGCCGGGGTGGCGTCGCGCGTGGTCATGCGCGCCACGGTCTCGCCGTGGCGCATGACGGTGATCCGATCCGAGACCTCGATCACCTCGTCGAGCTTGTGCGTGATGAGGACGATCGTCCCGCCGTTCGCGCGCAGGGCGCGCAGTACGCGCCAGAGCTCGCGCACCTCGGGCGGGGAGAGCACGGCGGTGGGCTCGTCGAGGATGAGGAGCCGCGCGCCGCGGAAGAGGACTTTGAGGATCTCCACGCGCTGCGCTTCCCCGACGCTTAGCTCGCGCACGAGCTGCCGCGGGTTCACGCGAAACCCGAACGCCTCGGCCACGCCGCTCACCTCCAGGAGCGCGCGGGCCATGTTGAGCGCGGCGCCGCGCCGCGGCTCGCGCCCGAGCACGACGTTCTCGGCGATGGTGAGCGTGGGGACGAGCATGAAGTGTTGGTGCACCATCCCCACGCCGGCGCGAATCGCGTCCGCCGCGCTCCACCCCGTCACGTCCGTACCGCCCACTTCCACCACGCCAGCGTCGGGGGCGATGAGCCCGGCGAGGATGCGCATGAGCGTGGACTTCCCCGCGCCGTTCTCCCCCACGAGCGCGTGGATCTCCCCCGGCATGACCTCGAGCGATGCGCCGCGGTTGGCGCGCACGGCGCCGAAGCGCTTCTCGATCCCGCGCATGGCGAGCGCGGGGACGGGCGTCGCGGGCGCGGGGGCGCTCATCGTTCGGTGGGCACGTGGATCCGACCGGCGATGATGTCCTGCTTCAGCGCTTCCACGCGCGCGTGCACGCTGTCGGGGATGAGCACTTTGTTCCGCGCGTCGTACACGTAGCCGACGCCGCCTTCGGCGAGCCCGTACTCGTAGATCCCTCCCTTGAAGGCGCCGCGCCGCACGCGGTCGATCTGGTCGTACACGGCGGCGTCGACTTTCTTCACCATCGACGTGAGCACGTGCCCCGGCGCTTCGTCGTACTGGTCCGCGTCGACGCCGATGGCGAGCTTCCCGGTCTGGCGCGCGGCCTCGAACACGCCGAGCCCGGTGGAGCCGGAGGCGTGGAAGATGATCTGCACGCCGGACTGATACTGGCTCAGCGCCAGCTCCTTGCCGCGTCCGGGATTACGGAACGCTTCGGGGGTGACGCCGGCGTACTGGGTGATCACGGTGCAGTCGGGGCAGACGTACTTCACGCCGGCACGGTACCCCGCCTCGAACTTGTGGATGAGCGGGATGTCCATCCCGCCGATGAAGCCGAGCCGCTTGCTCGTGCTCACGAGCGCGGCAAGCGCGCCGACGAGGAAGGAGCCCTGCTCCTCGCGAAAGGTGAGCGCGGCGACGTTGGGGGGCGGCGGGATGACGTGCCCGGCGGAGTCGGTGGTCAGGGCGTAGTCGACGCCGGCGAAGTGGATGCCGGGGTACTCGCGCGCGGCGGCGTTGATGTCGTCGGTGAAGATGAAGCCGACGCCGACGACGAGGTGCATCTGCTCGGCGGCGAGGAGGCGGAGCCCGGCTTCGCGGTCCGCCCCCTCGCCGGGCTCGATGAAGTGTACCTGCGCGCCGAACGCCCGCGCCGCGCGCTCGGCGCCGCGATAGGCGCCGTCGTTGAACGACTTGTCCCCGCGCCCGCCGACGTCGAAGACGACGCCGACGGTCGGCCCCGCACCGGTCGCTGCGCCGGCGCCGGCCGGGTGCACGAACAGAAGCG
>JADGGM010000022.1 GCA_019689955.1 Gemmatimonadaceae bacterium | reverse complement strand
CGGCAGCGTCAGATGTGTATACTATAAAGCCTCACCCCCTCCCCTCCTGGAGCCTCTACAGATGCCTGACGACATCGAGCAGCCGCCACGCGGCTACACGACGGCCGACGTGCCGAGCCAGCCGCCGGCCCGGAAGCGGCGGAGCTGGGCCTCGCGCCTCAAGCTCATCTTCGCCGGGATCGTGGCCGTGGTGATCCTGGGGTGCGTGCTGTACGTGTGGTCCGCGCTGCACTTCGCGTACGCGGTGGGGGAGCGCGTCGGGTACCTGCAGAAGTTCTCGAAGGAGGGGTGGTTGTGTAAGACGTGGGAGGGGGAGCTGGCGATGGTCAACCTTCCGGGGACGAACCCGCAGATATTTCGTTTTACGGTTCGTGACGGCGAGGTCGCGAAACAGATCAGCGCCAACCTGGAGAAGCGCGTCGCCGTGACGTTCGAGGAGCATCGCGGCGTGCCCACGCGCTGCTTCGGGGAAACGCAATACTACGTGACCCAAGTCCGCGCCGTCGGCGGGCAGTAACCGAGCGTTTTCGCGGGACGGTGGCACCGGCAAGCGACCGAACTCGCTCGCTGCAAGGAAACGCTATTGCTCGTTCCGGGGGTGCTGTCTATATTCTGCGCGGCACCACCCGAATGCTCAGCAGGCCCGGGCGGACACGATCGCCCGGGCTTTTCTGTATCTGACGCAGCGCGCGTGGAGCTGGACGCTACAGCACTGGGGCTCAGGCGTCCCACAATTGTCAGGGTACGGCGCGGTCCGCTCCCTGGACAAGAAAAAATTTCAGGAGTTGGACATGCGTGTCACAGGCAAGGTGAAGTGGTTCAATGATGCCAAGGGCTTTGGCTTCATCACCCCTGACAACGGCTCGAAGGACTGCTTCGTGCACTACAGCGCCATTCAAGGGAGCGGCTTCAAGACGCTCGCCGAGGGCGACACGGTGGAGTTCGAGATCGTGGAGGGCCAGAAGGGCCCGGCGGCCGAGAACGTCACGAAGCGCTGACCGACGCGCGTGATGTGAAACGGGGCGCCTCTCGCAGGAGAGGCGCCCCGTTTCACATCACGCGCGTCCCGCGGTCGCCGAGCTACTGGGCGATCGCCGCGCGCGCGGCCTCGAGCTGGTCGCGGAGCGCGTTCGGGCCCGTTCCCCCCTCCACGTCGCGCCGCTCCACCGACGCAGCCGCGGAGAGCGCCTCGTAGACGTCGTGGTCGAACAGCGGGTGTGCGGCGGCGAACGACTTGAACGGGAGCGAGTGGAGCTCGGTCCCCGTCTCCTCGCTCTCGCGCACGAGGCGTCCGACGGCGCCGTGCGCCTCGCGGAAGGTGGCGCCCTTGCGGACGAGGTAATCCGCGAGGTCCGTGGCCATCATCGCGCTCGAGAGCGCGTCGCGCATGCGCTCCGTGCGGAAGGTGCATTCGGCGAGCGCGCCGGCGGTCGCGGGGAGCACGAGGTGCATCGTGTCGACGGCATCGAAGAGCGCGCGCTTGTCGTCCTGCAGGTCCTTGTTGTAGCCGCTCGGGAGCCCCTTGAGCGTGCCGAGGAGGGTGACGAGGTCACCGAGCATGCGCGGCGCGGCGCCGCGGGTGAGCTCGAGCGCGTCGGGGTTCCGCTTCTGCGGCATCATGCTCGAGCCGGTGGTGTAGGCATCGCCGAACTGCACGAAGCCGAACTCGCTCGTGCCGTAGAGGATGAGGTCTTCGGCGAGCCGCGAGAGGTGCGTACCGAGCATGGTGAGCGCGAACAGCAGCTCGGCCACGAAGTCGCGATCGCTCACCGCGTCGATGCTGTTCGGCGAGAGGCGCGCGAAGCCGAGGCTTCCTTGCAGGAGCACGCGGGAGATCGGGTACGCGCACCCCGCCACCGCGCCGGAGCCCAGCGGGAGCGTCGCAGCCGCCCGTGCCGCCGCGGCCACGCGAGCGCGGTCGCGGTCGAGGGGCCAGAAGTGCGACAGCATCCAGTGCGCGGCGGCCACGGGCTGCGCGCGCTGGAGGTGGGTGTAGGCCGGCATGAGCGCGCCCTCGCGGTCGAGCGCGGTGGCATGCTCGAGCATCACGCGCTGCAGCCCGCGGATCGCGGTGTCCAGCGCGGCGCAGGCGTCCATGGCCCACAGGCGGGTGGCCGTGGCCACCTGGTCGTTGCGGCTCCGTCCCGTGTGCAGCTTGGAGGCGAGATCGCCGATCTCCTCGTGCAGGAGCCGGTCGATCATCGTGTGCACGTCCTCGTCGGACGCCGCCGGCGTGGCGCCGGCGCGGAGGCGGGCGGCGACGGCGTCGAGGCCGCGCTCCATGCGCTGGCTCTCCTCGAGCGGGAGGACGCCGGCGTTCCAGAGCGCGACGGCCCACGCCTTGGACAAGCGGATGTCGAACGGCCAGAGGCGGAAGTCGGTGCCGATCGACCGGTTGAGCGCATCGAGCGCCGGGGCGGTCTCGCCGGCGAAGCGGCCGCCCCAGAGCTTGTGCGCGGGCGCCGTCGCACCCACCAGCTTGAGCGTGGTCACGCGAGGGCGAGCGCCTTCGCGGGCGCCCCCTCGGCGGCCTCCGGCACTTCCACGCCCTGCGCCGCGAGCGCCTGGTCCTTCAGCGCGCGGACACGGAGCGGGAGCCCGTAGAGGCGGATGAAGCCCGCGGCGTCGCTCTGCTCGTACACGTCGTCCTCGCCGAAGGTGACGAAGCGCTCGTCGTAGAGCGCCTGCTCGCTGGCGCGCCCGGCGACGGTGATCGTCCCCTTGAAGAGGCGGAGCGTGACCGTGCCCGTGAGGCGCTGCTGCGTCGCATCGACGAACGCATCGTACGCGAGGCGCTCGGTGGTCCACCACCGCCCCTCGTACACGAGGTCCGCGTAGCGCGGCGCGATCAGGTCCTTGGCCGCGAGCGTGCGGCGGTCGAGCACGAGCTGTTCCAGCTCGCTGTGCGCCGTGTAGAGGAGCGTCCCGCCCGGCGTCTCGTACACCCCGCGCGACTTCATCCCCACCAGGCGGTCTTCGACCAGGTCGATCCGTCCGACGCCGTGCCGCCCGCCGATGGTGTTGAGCGTGGTGAGGAGGGTCACCGGGTCGAGCGCTTTCCCGTTCACGGAGACCGGGGTGCCGCGCTCGAAGCCGATGGTCACGTCCTCGGGCTGGTCCGGCGCCGCGGCGGGGGAGGTGGTGAGGAGGAAGAGATCGTCCGGCGGCACCGAGGCCGGATCCTCGAGGATCCCGCCTTCGTGCGAGATGTGCCAGATGTTCCGGTCGCGCGAGTAGATCTTCTCACGCGTCGCGGTGATCGGGATCTTGCGCGCCTCGGCGTAGGCGATCGCGTCCTCGCGGCTCTTGATGTCCCACTCGCGCCAGGGGGCGATCACCGGGAGGTCGGGGGCGAAGGCGGCGTAGGTGAGCTCGAAGCGCACCTGGTCGTTCCCCTTCCCCGTGCACCCGTGCGCGAGCGCGTCGGCGCCCACGGCGCGTGCGATCTCGACCTGCCGCTTGGCGATGAGCGGGCGCGCCATCGACGTGCCGAGGAGGTACTTGCGCCCGTACACCGCCCCCGCGCGCAGCGTGGGCCAGATGTACGAGGTGACGAACTCCTCGCGCAGGTCCTCGACGTAGCACTCCTCGGCGCCGGAGGCCAGCGCCTTCTCGCGAATCCCTGCCAGCTCTTCACCCTGCCCGATGTCAGCCGCCACGCAGATCACGCGCGCGTCGTAGCGCTCGCGGAGCCACGGGACGATGATGGACGTGTCGAGGCCACCCGAGTAGGCAAGGACGATTGTACGGATCATGGCTGCTCCGGCCCTTAAAGAATAAATATGCCTTACGGCTGCATATCTAAACGGCTGGCCGGTGGCCGTCAAGCAGCGGGGGCCGGATGGAGCGGCGGGCTAGGGCTCGGCCAGGCTGCGGAGGCGGCGCATCGCCTTCTCCCGGGCGGCGGTGGAGCGGCAGATGATGAGGATCGTGTCGTCGCCGGCGATCGTGCCGAGGATCTCCGGCCACTCCTCGGCGTCGAGCGAGACGGCGATCGGCTGCGCGCCGCCGGGGAGGGTGTGGAGCACGATGAGCTCCCCCACGCCGTCCAGCTCCGTGAAGAGGTGCGGCAGGAGCGCCTCCAGGGTCGGGCGCCCATCCTCGGCGACGGCGCCGGTGAGCGTGTACCGCGCCGAGCCGTCCGGCGTCGGCACGCGCGCCACCCCCATCTCGCGCAGGTCGCGCGAGAGCGTCGACTGCGTCACGTCCCACCCACGTTGCAGGAGGAGCTTGCGGAGCTCCTCCTGGCTCTCCACCGGTCGAGAGCCGATCAGCTCGCGAATCGTGGCTTGCCGTTCGCGCTTGTTCGCCATGTCGTTGCCTCCCGTGCTGCGGAGAGGATAGCCTGGGCAGGGTGCGTGCTGCCAGTGTCCGGCCGAAAAAGCCGGCGGCCGGCTGGCGGCGAAGCATTGACACCCCGCGGATGATTGTTTATGCATCACTCGTGCATAAACTTCCTGTCGGAGTCCTGGGCGCCAGCGGGTACGCCGGCCGCGAGCTGTGCGCATTGATCGCGCGGCACCCCGGGGTGGAGCTGGCCTTTGCATCGGCCAACGAGCGTCGCGGCGAGCGTGCGGTGCTCGGGGGGCGCGAAGTCACGTTCGTCGCCCCTGACGACGCGCGCCTCGATCGCGCGGCGCTCGTGTTCAGCGCGCTCCCGCACGGCGCGTCGTCGGCGTGGGTGACGCGGGCGCGCGAGGCGGGCGCCAAGGTGGTGGACCTCTCGGCCGACCTGCGCCCCGGGAGCGGCAGCACGATGGCCGCGCCCTACGGCCTCACGGAGCTCGAGCGCGAGGCAGTGCAGAGCGCGGACGTCGTCGCCAATCCGGGGTGCTATCCGACGGCGGTCCTGCTGGCGCTCCTCCCGCTCCTCGTGCGCGGGCTCGTCGCGCCGGGGGGGACCATCTCCGTCGTGGCGGCGAGCGGGGTGACGGGGGCCGGCTTCACGCCGCGCCACGACCTCCTGTTCGCCGAGGTGGCAGAGGACTATCGGCCGTACGCCGTGGGGAACACGCACCGCCACCTGGCCGAGATGACCGCCGTGATGCGGCGGCTCGGGAGCGACGCGGATCTCATCTTCACCCCGCACCTCCTCCCCGTCGCGCGCGGGATCCTGGCGACGATCACCGTGCCGCTCGCGGCGCCGCTCGCCGACGTGCTTGCCCCGTGGCGCGAGCAGTACGCGGGGGAGCCGTTCATCGAGGTCGTGGACAGCGTGCCGGCGCTGCGCGACGTGGTCCGGCGCAACGTCGTGCGGATCACGGCGAAGCCGGTGGCCGGCGTGCGGTCGCCGACGCTCCTCGTCGTCTCGGCCATCGACAACCTCGTGAAGGGGGCGGCCGGACAGGCGCTGCAGAACGGCAATCTGCTCCTCGGGCTCGAGGAGACCGCGGGGCTCCCGGCGTGATGCGGGTCATCAAGATCGGCGGCCGGGCGCAGGACGACCCGCGGCTCGCCGCGACGATCGCTGCGGCGTGGCGTGCCGCGCCGGGCTCGCTGTGCATCGTGCACGGCGGCGGCGACGAGATCTCCGCACTGCAGCGGAGCCTCGGCCTCGAGCCCGTGTTCAACGGCGGGCGCCGCGTCACGCAGGAGCGCGACGTCGACGTCGTGCGGATGGCGCTCTCGGGGACGGCGAACAAGCGCCTCGTCGGGCGCTTCATCTCGGCCGGCGTCGCGGCGGTGGGGCTCTCGGGCGAGGATGCGGCGCTGATCGAGGCGCGGGTCACCGATGGCGCCGCGCTCGGCCGCGTGGGCGCGCCGCGGCAGGTGAACGTCGCGCTCCTGCGGCATCTGCTCGACGGCGGGTACCTCCCGGTCATCTCCCCTGTCGGGCGCGACGGCGATGCCAACGATGGGAGCGCGCTCAACGTGAACGGCGATGACGCCGCGGCCGCGATCGCCGCCGCGCTGGGCGCCACGGAGCTGCTCTTCGTGGCCGACGTGGCCGGGGTGCTCGTGGCCGGGGCGCCGGTCCCCGTGCTCGAGCCGGACGATGCCGCCGCGGCGATCGCGCAAGGGATCGCGCGCGGCGGGATGGCCGCGAAGCTGGAAGCTGGAATGGCTGCACTGCAGCAGGGCGTCGAGCGGGTTCGCATCGGGGATCTCGACGCCATCCTCGACTCGGGCTGCGGCACCACGCTCGCCCCCACTCGGAGCCTCGTATGACCGTTCTTCCCGTCCATTCCTCGGAGCCCATCGTGCCCGCCGCTGACGCGGCCGCACGCCCGTCGCCGCTCCTGGGCGTGTACCGCCAGCCCCCCATGGAGCTGGTGCGAGGCGCCGGCGTGGAGTTGTTCGACGCGGACGACCGGGCGTACCTCGATTTCACGAGCGGGATCGGGGTGAACGCGCTCGGTTACGCCGATGCCGGGGTCGCTGCGGCGATGCGCGAGGCGTTGGACACGGGGCTCGTGCACACGTCGAACCTCTTCTACACCGCGCCGGCGCGCCGCCTCGCCGATGCGCTCGTGTCGCGCGCGCCGCTCCCCAGCGTGTTCTTCTGCAACTCGGGGGCTGAGGCGAACGAGGGGGCGTTCAAGTTCGCGCGCCGGTGGGCGCGGGACCTCGGCGGTCCGGCGAAGCACGAGATCGTGGCGCTGCGCGGCGGGTTCCACGGGCGCCTCTTCGCCTCGCTCGCGGCCACGGACCGCCCGCACTACCGGGCTCCGTTCCGCCCGCTCGCCGGCGGGGTGACGATCGTGGAGCGCGAGATGCGCGTCCTCGAGCGCGCGCTCGACGCCGAGACCGTCGCTGCGGTGATCGTCGAGCCGGTGCAGGGAGAGGGCGGCGTGCGCGTGATCGATCCCGAGTTTCTGCGCGATCTGCGCGCGCTCACGCAGGAGCGGCGCGTGGCCCTCATCCTCGACGAGATCCAGTGCGGGCTCGGACGCACGGGCTACTTCTTCGCGTTCGAGCGGGCGGGGATCGTCCCCGACCTGGTGACGCTCGCCAAGCCGCTCGCCGGCGGGCTCCCCATGGGTGCCGTGCTCCTCTCCGCGGAGATCGCGTCGGCGATGAAGCCCGGCGACCACGGGACTACCTTCGGCGGCGGCCCGCTCGTGGCATCGGTGGCGCTGCACGTGGTGGAGCGGTTGGCCGATCCCGAGCTGCTCGCGCACGTGCGCGAGGACGGAGCGTGGCTCGGCGCGGAGCTCGCGGCGATGGCGGAGCGGACGCAGCGCATCCGGGCGGTGCGCGGGATCGGGTACATGTGGGGGATCGACGTCATGCAGCCCGCGGCCGACGTGGTGACGCGCGCGCGTGAGGCGGGGCTCCTCATCCTCACGGCCGGCGAGTTTACCGTGCGGATTCTCCCTCCGCTCGTGGCGACGCGCGACGATCTCGCGCGCGGGCTCGCGATCCTCGAAGGCGCGCTGGGATGACGGGCGCGGTCACGCTGCGCGCGGCGCAGCCCCGCGACGTCCCGGCGATCGTGGCGCTCGTCAACGGCTATGCCGCCGAGCAGGTGATGTTGCCGCGGAGCGCCGAGTCGGTGGAGCTGGCGTTGGACGACTTCGTGGTGGCCGTGGATGCGCGCGGCACCGTGGTCGGGTGCGGTGCGCTCAAGACCTACTCGCCATCGCTCGGTGAGGTCGCGTCGCTCGCCGTCGCGCGCGAGGCGCATGGGCGTGGGCTCGGGCGCGCGATCGTGGATGCCGTCGAAGCGCTCGCCCGCTCGCGCGGTGTGCGCGAGCTGTTCGCGCTCACGCTCACGCCGCGGTTCTTCGAGGCCGCGGGTTATGCGGTGACGGACCGGGTGCGGTACCCGGAGAAGGTGCGTCGCGATTGTCTCGCGTGCGCGCGGCGGTTCGGGTGCGCGGAGGTGTGCGTGCGGCGCGTGCTGGAGGCGGAGGTGTTGGACGCGGCCGCGTGAGATGACAATTCTCTGACGAATTCTCGAACGAGGGCCGTGGACGCGGCCCTCGTTTGCATCTTGCTTCGTCTCACGACAGTCGTCTAGCGCAGTGTCCTTTCAGTTTCGCGCCAGCACTCTTTGCGAAATCTTTGTCGTGACCTTCATCACGATTCGTGGTCGCGTGAGTGAGAATGGACGCGGGGTTGGAGCGTCTTTTGTTTGGCTGGGAGGCGTGGCGCATGTGGCGCATCGCGCGTTGCGTCGTCCATATGCGAGGGCCTCTGTTGCATTTCTTGGCGAGATGTTCGTAACTTCCCGGCCCTTCTCGCCCGGACGCTTGCCGCCGCGGCGGCAGCGATCCGGAAAGATTCACCAACCTGTTAGGAGACGTCGAGTATGAAGCGCGCTTTGTTTGGTGTGGCGATGGGCGTTGCGATGGTCGCTGCGAGCGCCAACGCGCAGACTGCTGCGCCGGCTGCGAAGCCGTTCAGCTTCGGTGTTTCGGGTGGCGCGACCGTTCCGACCGGTGACTTCGGTGACGCGTACAAGACGGGGTACAACATCTCGGCGCTCGGCGAGTATCGTGGGCCCGCGTGGCCGGTCGCGGTGCGCCTCGAGGCGCAGTTCCAGCACTTCGGCGCCGACGGCGTCGCCGATGCGTCGATCAAGTCGTTCGGCGGCCTCGCGAGCGTGGTGTACTACGTTCCGTCGAAGGGCCTCGTGAAGCCGTACGTGACGGGCGGTGTGGGCTTCTTCCACCTCACCACGGATAACGGCAGCGTCTCGGACAGCCAGAACAAGTTCGGCTACGACCTCGGCCTCGGGTTCAACTTCCAGCTCACGGGCTTCAGCACGTTCGTCGAGGGGAACTGGCAGGGGATCCAGACGGAGGGTTCGGCGGCGAAGATGTTCCCGATCCGCGTTGGCGTCCGCTTCTAAGCCTCGCGACGCTGTTCGCACACGAGAGCTGCCCCGCCCACGGCGGGGCAGTTTTCGTTTTCCGGGGTAGCAGGAGCCGCCGGGCTGCGCAGCGTATGCCGGCGGATAGCGTAGTTCTTGCAGGATCACCGGCTCGGCGCGGCGTTCGCCATGGCGACCGGCCGTGACGACCACGTTCGTGAAGCGTCGCTCAACGAGCGACGTCGACACCACGGAGAACATAGGGGGAAACTGTGATGAAGCGCATGTTGGCGAGCGTTGTGGCGGCGGGGGTGATGCTCACCGCGGCGGAGCGGCCGGTCGCCGCACAGATGGTCGCGAGCCCGGTGCGGTTCGGCATCACGGGCGGGGCGGCGATCCCGGTGGGGAATCTCTCGGATTTCGTGAAGTCGGGGTGGACCGCGGGCGCGCTGCTCGACATCGGGCTTCCGCTCGTGCCGGTCGGGTTCCGCATCGATGGGACGTGGACGCAGTTCTCGGACAAAGACCTCCCCGGCGGCGGGACGGGGAAGGAGCGGATCATCGCGGGGACTGCGGACCTCGTGTACGCCCTCAACTCGCTGGCGATGACGAAGTTTTACCTGATCGGCGGGATCGGAGTGTACAACGTCAAGGCGGAGCGGACGGACCTCATCCTCGGCAGTGGCACGGCGACGGACACGAAGTTCGGGATCAACGCGGGGGCGGGGGTTCGCGTGCAGCTCACGGGGTTCTCGACGTTCGTCGAGGCCCGGTGGCACGACGTGTTCACGCAAGGGAGCGATCCGAAGATGGTCCCGATCACGGTGGGGATCACGTTCTAAAGCGCGTCGCGCTGCGCGCAGCTCGCCGGTCACCGCCCCGCCGCATGCGGCGGGGCGGTCGTGCATCGGGGTGCGGTGGCATCGGGGGCGCTATATTTCGAGCTGCATTCCTCGTCCTCCGCGATCCCTTCCTCGTCCGACATCGCATGCCGCGCCGCCCGCCCGCATTGCACCACGCGTTCGACGAGGTGCGCTTTGGGCCGACCCGGATCCTGAACCTGCGCGCGATGCTGCCGACCGCGGCGCAGGCGGTGGCGCGCGCGGAGGCGTGGCTACGTGAGAAGCAAGCGAGCCAGGCGCGGGAGGTGCTCGTGATCACGGGGCGGGGGCGTCGGAGCGCGGACGGTGTGCCGGTGGTCCGCACGGCGATCGTGCAGCTCCTGGCATCGCTGCGGCGGCGGGGGGTGGTGCGGAGCGTGACGGAGCACACGCCGGGATCGTTCGTGGTGGCGCTGGCGCCGCTCTCGGCGCTGCGCGAGGCGCCGCGGCGGCGGCGGGAGCCGCGCGCCGCGCCTCGCGCCGATCCGGAAGCGCTCGCTGGGCTCGCGCCCGAGACGCGCGCGCTTCTCCGCCGCGTGGCGCTGCGCGCGCTGGAGGTGCTCGGTGTCCAGGAGCCGGAGGCGTTCGTGGAGGCGGAGATGGTCGCGCAGTTCGCGCACATCGCGCGGGCCATCCCCGAGGGGCCGGATCGCGAGGAGCGACTGCGAAGCGCGCTGAGCGCGGTCCTTGTCGAGTACGACGACAGTTGATTCCCGGCCAGGGCTATCCTGTGGTCCAGCGTGGTGGTACACTTTTCGTAGCCCCTCGTGGCCGAGGGACGTCGGCGGCCCCCTCGACGCCGCATGTTGCAGCGTCGCCGGGGACCTCCGGACCGAAGCCCGGAGCGGCAATGAGGGAGAGCAACGACTCGGAGATGCACGGCGCCTACGAGTCGCCGTACGAGGTGTTGCTCGGTGAGCTCGATGCGTTGCTGGCCGACTGGCGGGAGCTCGTTCGGGCGAGCACGCCGACGGAGCTGCCGCCCGGCCGCTTGATGGACGCGCTTCCTGAGATTCTCCCCACGCTCATTCGCGGCGCGCAGTCGGGCGCCACGCAGCTCGACGACAAGCTGCGCGACCGCATTGCGCGGGAGCATGGTCTGTCGCGCCGCGCCGATGCCGTCCCGGTGCGGTCGGTCGCCGAGGAGTGGGACGCGGTGAAGCGCGCCTGCGCCCGCGTGCTCGCGCGGCGCGGGGTCGTGGGGCGTGGTGCGGAGGAGGCGCAGCGGCGGGTCGACGCACTGGTCGACGATGCGATCGGCTACACGCTCCGCGGCTACTACCAGAGCGAGCTGGATACGCTGCGGGGGCGTGGGCTGGAGCGCCGGGACGCGTCGAACGAAGACCGCCGCCGGGGCGGGGACCGGCGGAATCACGCCGAGGGGGCGTGAGCGCGCCACCAACGCCCGCGTCCGGGCGCGCGTAAGCGTACGGAGTCGATCGTCTTTCTTCCCTTCCCTCTCATCACACACGATGCTCTCTCGATATCTCCCGCTGGCGCTACTCGCATCGGCCGGCGCGCTCTCGGCGCAGCGTGCGGCGATGCCGGGCTACACTCCTGCGGCCGCCGCGCGCGAGCAGGCGCTCGAGGCGCGTGCCATCCAGGCCCCCGACACGGCCGAGGCGCGGTCCTTCTCCCGAACCCTCTCGCGTGCCGTGCACGTCGCCGGCACGCCGGCGCAGGCCGACACGCGCGACACGGTGATCGCCGCGATGAAGCGGTGGGGGCTCGAGACGTCGGTGCGCACGTACGACGTGTGGATGCCGCACACCACCGTGATGCAAGCGTGGCGCGTGGCGCCCGACACGCTGGCGCTGCCCCTCGCCGAGGGCCCGGTGCCGCAGGACACGACGTCGTGGACCGCGCACGAAGCGGTGATCTCCAACGGCTACAGTGGGACCGGGGACGTGACGGCGCCGGTGGTCTACGTGAACTACGGGCTCATCGAGGACTATGCGCAGTTGGACTCGATGGGGATCTCCGTGAAGGGGAAGATCGCGGTCGCGCGGTACGGGCGCTCGTATCGTGGGATCAAGGCGCGCGAGGCGGAGAAGCACGGCGCGGTGGGGCTCGTGATCTACAGCGACCCGCACGACGACGGCTACGGGCGCGGCGACGTGTACCCCGACGGCCCCATGCGTCCGCCGCAGGCGGTGCAGCGCGGGAGCGTGCTCAACCCTGACGGCGACCCGAGCACGCCGGGGTACGCGAGCGTCCCCGGGGCGCGGCGCATCCCGCTCGCGCAGATGGAGGTGTCGCATATTCCTGTCCTGCCGATGTCGTATCGGAACGCTGCCGAGCTCCTGCGAGGGCTCGGCGGGCCGAGCGTGCCGCAGAGCTGGCAGGGGGGGCTGCCGTTCCGGTACCACGTCGGGCCGGGGCCGGTGGCGGCGCACCTCATCGTGCGCTCCGACACGGCGACGGCGGCGATCAAGCCGATCTGGGATACGTTCGGCGTGATCCGCGGGAGCGAGTACCCGGATCAGCTCGTGATCATCGGCGGGCACCGGGATGCGTGGGGCCCGGGCACGGCGGACAACGTGAGCGGAACGGTGAGCGTGCTGGAGGCGGCGCGGGCGGTGGCCGAGGCGGTGAAGCACGGCGAGCGGCCCAAGCGGACGATCGTGTTCGCCACGTGGGACGCCGAGGAGTGGGGGCTGCTGGGCTCGACCGAATACGTGGAGGACGACTCGCTCCGCCTGCAGCGCGGGGCGATCGCCTACCTCAACCAGGATGTCGCGACGAACGGCCCGGCGTTCGGCGGGAGCGGGTCGCCGTCGCTTCGCCCGTTGCTGCGCGCGATCGCGAGCGAGGTGCCCGACCCGAGCGGGGCGGGGTCGGTGTACGCGGTGTGGCGCAAGCGGAGCGCGGTGCCCGACACGGCGGAGCCGCGGATGGGTGATCCGGGCGGGGGGAGCGATTTCGCGGGGTTCTACAACCACCTCGGCATCCCGATCGCCGAGTGGGGGTTCAGCGGGCCGTACGGGGTGTACCACTCGATGTACGACTCGTATTACTGGATGTCGAAGTTCGGCGACCCGACGTACGCCTACCATGCCGCGGCGGCGCGCATCGGTGCCGCGCTCGTGCTCCGGCTCGCGAACGCCGAGATCCTCCCGTACGACTACGTGGAATACGCGCGCACCATGCGGCAGTACGTCCCGGCCATACGGCAGGCGCTCGCGGCGAAGGGGTGGGACACCACGGCGGTCGCTCCGCTCGCGGCGGCCATCGACCACATGGAGCAAGCTGCCGACACGTTCACGACCACGCGCGACGCGGTGCTCGCGAAGGGGACGCCCGCCAAGGCGGCGCGCGACCGGGCGAACGCGGCGCTGATGCGGGTGGAGCGGGCGCTCACACGCCCGAACGGCTTGCGGACGCGTCCGTGGTTCCGGAACCTGATCTACGTGGCGGACGAGAACAACGGCTACGCGAACATG
>JADGGM010000698.1 GCA_019689955.1 Gemmatimonadaceae bacterium | reverse complement strand
AGTGATGCACGACGCGATGGGGGCGACCATCGGAGGGGGTCGGGGGTGAGCGACAAGACGTTGATCCTCATGGCGCTGCTGTCCGGGATCGGGATGGTGTGCCTGGTGTTCATCGCCCGGCGGCTCCAGCAGCATGCGAAGGCGCGCGAGGACGCCGAGCGGCCCACGGGCGCCGTGTTCGGCACGGCGCTCGAGCCCCCAGCAGCATGCGAAGGCGCGCGAGGACGCCGAGCGGCGTGCGGCGGCGGCCCTGGAGGAGCTGACGCGGTTCGGCGCGGAGCTGCGGGCGCGGCAGGAGCAGCGCTCGCCCTCGTGACGAACGGCGGTGCGGCCAGTATCTTAGCGCACCGCCTATGGCCCCTTTCTTTCCGCGCCACACCATCGAGTGGAAGCTCGAGGAGCCGCGCTTCGTCCGGCGCCTCGCGGTCTCGCTCATCCCGATGGGGATCCTCACCGGGATCCTGGCGCACGCGTACCGGTGGATCGTGCTGACGCACCGCCCGGGGCACTGGTGGCTCATCTTCGTGGTGCTGGCCGGGCACCTCGCCATCCTGCTGGGGCTCACGACGGCGCACCTGGGGAACCACCCGGTGCGGCAGTGGGTGTGGCGCGCGCCGATGTTCGCGCTCGTGGTGAGCGTCACCGAGTCGGTGCTGGCGGCGCTCCTGATCGCGGCGGGGGTGGAGCGGATCGGCACGACGGTGGCGCAGTGGAACGACTGGCGCGCCCTCTCGCTCCAGATCTTCCTGTTCCGCGAGAGCTTCGTCCTCGTCTTCGCGCTCATCCTGGCCGCCGTGGTGCAGTGGGTGCGCTTCGTGCTGCTCAAGCGCGAGCACCGGCTGTCCACGGCGATGGCGATGCACGAGGTGCGGGAAGAGGAAGACGCGGCGAAGCGGGCCCGGTGACGGAAACCCCGTTCCCTTCCCGCCGGTTTCTCTCCTAGATTTCCTCGCATGAAACGGAACGACAAGCGACTGATCGTCGTCGGAGACCGCGTGCTCGTGGCGGCCGAGGAGGGGGAGGAGCGCACCAAGGTCGGGCTCTACCTCCCCCCGACCGCGGTCGACACGCAAGCGGTGCAGGGGGGGCGGATCATCGCGACCGGCCCCGGGCTTCCGATGCCCGATCCCGCGGACCTCGGCGATGAGCCGTGGCGCACGCCGCGGCGCGAGACGCGGTTCCTGCCGATGCAGGCGCGCGTGGGGGACTACGCGCTCTTCTTCCGGCGGGCCGCGGTCGAGATCACGTTCGAGCACGAGCGCTACCTGGTGGTGCCGCAGACGGCGATCCTAGCGCTCGTCCGCGACTCGAGCCCGTACGACGACGAGGAGTGAACGAGCCATCGTGCCTCTCGCAGAGCTGTGACCATGCCATACGATGAACGGTTCGTCGCCCCCATGCGGCAGGAGCTCACCCGCCTTGGCATCGAGGAGCTGCGCACGCCGGAGGCGGTGGATGCCAGACTGAAGAGCACCGACGACCCCACGCTCGTGGTCGTCAACTCGATCTGCGGGTGCGCGGCGCGGAACGCGCGCCCGGCGGTCGCGCTGGCGCTGCAGCACGCGAAGAAGCCGCGGGTGCTCACGACGGTGTTCGCCGGGCAGGATCTCGACGCCACGGCGCGGGCGCGGAGCTACTTCGCCCCGTACCCGCCCTCCTCGCCGCAGATCGCCCTGCTCAAGGGGGGGAAGGTGGTGTACATGCTGGAGCGGCATCAGATCGAAGGGCGGAGCGCGGACGCGATCGCCCGGGACCTCATCGGCGCCTTCGACACGTACTGCTAGACGTCCCGCCGCCTGGCGGGTGCATGCGAACACGAGGCGGGCCGCGGAGCGCATCACACAGCGC
>JADGGM010000697.1 GCA_019689955.1 Gemmatimonadaceae bacterium | reverse complement strand
GCGCGGTGCTCTTCCCGCTCGCGGGGCTCGGCGCGTACGACTACGGCCGCATGCCTCTGCGCTACGCGATGGAGCTCCCGACGGACGTGCTGTTCTACGCGCTGATCATGGGACTCTTTCACCTCTTTCTCCGCTACCGGGACGCGCGCGACCGCGAGCTGCAAGTAGCGCGTCTCGAGGCGGAGCTCGGACGCGCGCGGCTCGAGGCGTTGGAGAGCCAGCTCCACCCGCATTTTCTCTTCAACGTGCTCAACACGATCTCCGCGGTGATGTACGAGAACGTCGCGGTCGCCGACACGATGCTCGCGCGGCTCGGCGACCTGCTACGTCACACGCTGCGCCGCCCCGCGGGCACGGAGGTCGCCATGGCCGACGAGCTGGAGACGCTCGAGCTCTATCTCGAGATCATGCGCGCGCGATTCGTCGTGGAGACGATCGTAATACGCCAGCACCGCCTCGTACCCATCCGCCAGCTCGCGCCCGTGCCCGGGATAGCGGCTCGGCCGCCCGTGCGCGTTCTCCGCGAACATCCACCGCTCGATTCCCGCGAGGTGCCGCACCAGCCCACCGAACGTGAACCACCCCGGCGCGGGGGCCCACTCGATGTCGTCGCGCGGGATGAGCGCGACCACACGCCGCGTGCGCTCGTGCACGCGCTCCAGGTACTCGTTGAGCTCCGCGGCGCGGCGCACGGTCTCGCCACCGGCTGTTGAAGGCATCGACACCACTCCGTGAGTATGGCACCAAGCACCAAGTTCTTCCCCGTCGAGCGGTACGGCCAGGTGCGAGCGGTCCTGACAACGGCCGCGCCCGCCCCTCCGACAGACCATCCCCACGAGCCCTACCTTCCGCTAACTATCGATGGCACCCGAGCTCTCCCGCTCCCTCGCCGCCCAGCCGAACCCGTGTCTCGCGCCCAACGTCTCCTCGACTTGCTGGAGCTGCTGCGCCGTTACCGCTACCCGGTGCGCGGCGCCGTGTTGGCGGCTGAGCTCGGCATCAGCCTGCGCACCCTCTACCGCGACATCGCCACCCTCCAGGCGCAGGGCGCGCGCATCGATGGCGAGCCCGGGATCGGCTACGTCCTCCGCCCCGGCTTCACGCTTCCGCCGCTGACGTTCAGCGAGGAAGAGATCGAAGCGCTCGTGCTCGGCGCCCGCTGGGTCGCGAAGCGCGCCGACGAACAGCTCGGCGAAGCCGCCCGCCGTGCGATCGCCAAGATCCGCACCGTCCTCTCGCCGGACCGGCACGTCGCGCTCGACGACTCGACGCTCCTCGTCGGCCCCGGCGAGGCGATCCGCGTCGGCGACGAACGCCTGGCGCTCATCCGCCAGGCGATCCGCGCCGAGCAGAAGCTCGCGCTCACTCTGCTCCGCGACCGCTATCCCCGCCGCCGCTCCGCGCTCCTGCACGCGTGGCGCGAGCTCAGAGTGATCTCCGCGCCGACTGCTGACGAAATCTGACAGCAGAGGGGTGTACCGTTCGCGGTGCACCGCGACAGCCATCGCGGCGCCTGGGACTCCCGCGCAAGATCGCGCCGCGCGTCCCGACCCTTACCGCGAGGCCATCATGAGCTCGACCATATTCGCCGATCCGTCCGCATCGCTGATCGAGTTGCTCTACCCCGACTTCGCCGGCGAGCACGCGTCCACACGCCGCTTGCTGGCGTGCGTCCCGGAGGGGCACGCCGAGTGGCGGCCGCACCCGCGCTCCCGCCCGCTCGCCGAGCTCGCGACCCACGTGGCCGACATCCCCAACCGCGGCGTGGACATCCTTACGCACCCCGAGCTGGACAGCGCGACGCGTCAGCGTCGGCCCCCCGTGTCGGCCCCCGCGGGGCCGGTGGCTT
>JADGGM010000021.1 GCA_019689955.1 Gemmatimonadaceae bacterium | reverse complement strand
CTCCCAGTAGAGCGCGAGGGTGCTCCCCTCGGGCACGGCGAGCGTGGGGACCGCGAGGGGGAGCGCTCCCTCGAGCGTCGACGGCACCGGCGCGCTCCCCGCGCGCCCGATGAGCAGGTCGGAGACGAGCGCGCCGGCGGGGAGGGGGAGGAGCCCTCCGCGCCACCGTGCGCCGAGCCCGTGCGCCGAATCGACGACCTCCACCGCGGCCAGCGCGCTCTCGGCGGGCGCATCGACCGTGAGCGCGCCGCGGAGCGCGCCCGCGGGCCCGCGCGCCACGGCGAGCGTGCTGTCAGGAGCAGATGCGAGGAGCATCGCGGGGACGCCGGCGGCGGCCGAGTCGATGAGCACGGAATCGCGCACCTCGAACGCCGCGACCACGCGTTGAGCGCTCCCGCGCCGGAAGCGCGCTATCTGCACGTCGAGCGGGACGATCCGGTGCACCCCCGGTACTGCCGCGCGCATGGGGGGCGCGGTCGCTCCGGAGAGCTCCCAGTCGCCGGGGGAGGCGAGCGGCGGCGCGCCGACCGCGCGCGCCGCGGGGACGAAGCTCCAGCTCGGCCGCGGCTCCATCCCAACGATCGGCGGGTGGAGCGGATCGATCTGCCCCGCGCGATCCTCCTGCGCCCACTGCACCGGCCAGCCGAAGCGGAGCGACGTCTCCAGCACGTCGTTCCCCCACGTGAGCCCGTTGGCGAGCGCGGTCCCGCGCGTGACCAGCCCCATCACGTGCCGCGCGAACCACTCGTTGCGCACGGCCTCCGCGTGCCAGGTGAGGAACGGGGCCGCCAGCCAGAAGAGCCGGCGCGCCACCGCCGGGCGGTCCGCGCACGGCGCGTCGCGCATCGACCGGTCCGTGCCGGAGGGGAGCCACATCCCCACGTCGAGCCAGGCGCAGCGCAGCGTGTCGGGCATCTGCGCGAGCGCGCGGTCGAACGCGCGCGCGGAGCGCGCCTCGTCCCCCAGCTCGTGCCACACCAGCCCGCCGAGCGCGTGGCACCACCACGACGCGGGGGCGCAGCGGCTTACGAGGGCTTCGGCGGCCGCGGTGTCCGCGTCCTCGAGCGCGTACCGGACGCGCTGGGCGAGGATCCAGTCGCTCTCCGGGGCGTCGTCCGCCGCGACGTCGAGCCGCGCCCGGAGGCGCGTGCGCGCCGCGGCGATCGACAGTGGCTCGGCCGGGAGGGGCGGGTCGTCGTTGTCGTCCCAGTAGCAGAGCCGCCCGATCGTGACCGTGCACGGGCCCCCGTGCGGCGCGGTGTGCGGGAGACGCACGCGGCGGTATGACTCGAAGATCCGCTGCGCGGTGCGCGCCTCCTTCTCGGCCAGCTCGTGCCGCTCGGGGGCGCGCTGCCCCGCGAGCGCGCCCGGGGGCGCACAGAGCGCCCCGACGACTGCGCCATGGAAGAGGAGCCTGGCAAACGCGACGCGCATGCAGACCTCACCGGATCACACCGCGGACCTCACCCGAAACTGTCGGCCCGTGCGCCCCCGCGCCAGCACCCGGCACGCGAGCAACGGCTGAGCTCCCCGACGCGTACATACGGACATGAGCGCCATCGACCTGTCGAGCGACGTGGGCCTCGTCGCGCTGTTTCTGCTGACCGCAAACATCCTGCTCGGCCTCCTCCTCTCGGTGCGGTACAACCCCTGGACCCACTGGCCGCACCGGCGCATCAACTACTTCAAGCTCCACAACTGGACCGGCTACCTCGCGCTCGCCGTCTCCGGGCTGCACCCCGCCCTGCTCCTCTTCTCGTCGACCACGGGGTTCGGGGTGGTCGACGTCGTCTACCCGCTGCACTCGCCCAAGCAGCCCGTCATCAACACGCTCGGCGCGATCGCTCTCTACCTGCTCGCCCTCGTCGTCGTGACGTCGTACTTCCGCAGCGCGCTCCGGCGCCGGACGTGGAAGGCGCTGCACTACGTGGCGTATGTCACCGCGGCGCTGTTCTACCTCCACGGCATCCTCACCGACCCCACACTGAAGGGCGCGGCGGTGGACTTCCTCGACGGGGAGAAGGTCGGGATCGAGGCGTGCGCGCTCGTGGCGGTCGCGGCCTCGGCGTACCGCCTGCGCGTGGCGCTCCGCAAGCGCGCAACGCGCGTGCGCGCCGCGGCGCGCGCGCCGTCGGTCGCGGCGTGAGCTGACCGTCAGACCTGGAAGCGGTACCCCGACTTTCGCACCGTGAGGATGTGCTGCGGCGAGGTCGGGTCCTTCTCGAGCTTGCGCCGCAGCTCGCCGATGTGCGTGTCCACCGTGCGGCTCGCCGTCCCCGCGTCGTACCCCCACACCTGCACGAGCAGGTCCTTGCGCGTGATCGCGTTCCCGTCCTGCGCGATGAGCGCGACGAGGAGATCGAACTCCTTGGGGCGCAGCTCCACCTGCTGCCCGCCGCGCAGCACCATGCGCCGCCCCGGGTACACCTCCACGTCGCCGAACCGCACGCACGGCGGGAGCGGGGACTGCCGTCCGGCCACGGCGCCGCGCGCGCGGCGAAGGAGGGCGTACACGCGGGCGATCAGCTCCATGAGGCCGAACGGCTTGGTCACGTAGTCGTCCGCGCCGATGCGGAACCCGCGCACCTTGTCGGCTTCCTCGCCGCGCGCCGTGAGGATGAGGATCGGCGTGTCCACCCCCTGCTCGCGCAGCGCGCGCAACACGTGGTAGCCGTCGAGCTCGGGGAGCATGAGGTCGAGGATGATCAGGTCCGGGGTCAGTCGCCGCGCTTCGACGAGCGCCGCGCGCCCGCTCTCGGCGATCGTGACCACGAACCCTTCGAGCTCCAGGTTGTCGCGCAGCCCCTCGGCGAGGCTGGTGTTGTCCTCGACGATCAAGATGTGCGTCATGACGGGTCCCGCTGAACGGTGTACGCGGGGGCGAGCCCCGAGGCCTCGGCCTCGTCGTCGGTGAGCGCGCCCGGGAGGGCGATGATGAAGCGCGCGCCGCCGCGCGTGCCGCGCTCCACCCACGCGCGCCCGCGCTGCGCGGTGACCAGCTCGCGCACCACCGCCAGGCCGATCCCCGCCCCCGTCACCCCCGGACGGTTCACGCGCTCCAGGCGGACGAACGGCTTCCAGATCCGCCCGCGGTCCGCGGCCGCGACCCCCGGGCCCTCGTCATCCACCCAGAGGTACACGAGCCCCGCGGCGAAGTGCGCGCCGACGTGGATCGTCTGCCTCTTGGTGCCGTACTTCACCGCGTTGTCGAGGACGTTGAGCAACATCTGCCGGACCGCGGCGGGATCGGCGTTGACGAGCATCCCCGCCTCGATCGGCTCCAGCGCGATCTCCGAGCCGGCCTCGCGCGCCAGCGGCGCCAGCTCCTCGACGGTTTCGGCGACCACGTGGCGCACGACGAACCACTCGAGCGTCACCGGCGCCGCCCCGCGCCCGGCGCGCGCCACGTGCAGCACGTTCTCCACGAGCCGCATGAGCCGCCGCGCTTCGCGGATGATCACGTCCACCGCGTGGTGCCGCCGCTCTTCCGACGGCGCGCGGCCGAGCCGCACGGTCTCGGCGAAGAGGAGGATCTGCGCGAGCGGCGTGCGCAGCTCGTGCGACACGCTCGCGGCGAAGTTCGCCCGTTGCCGCGCCATGTCCAGCTCGGCGCGGAGCTGGAGGAAGGTGAGCACAGTGAGGAGCGCGGTGCCGAGAAAGATCCCGAGGAGGAGCGGCACGCGCGACTCCGGCACGCCCCCCACGAGGATCGCGCGCTCCGTCGACGGCCGCACCGAGATGAAGATCCGCAGGTGCCCGAGCGGCGTGTCCATGTACACGTTGCTCCGGTACGGCGACGCGTACTGCTTCCCCGACTGGAAGAGGATGTGGCCGAGCGAGTCGGCGACGAGGACGCTGAGGAGCGAGTCGTTGGGGGCCCACCCCGTGAGGAGGGGAGGGAGAACGAGGCGGCTCCGGTAGATCGACGGGAAGAACGGATTGATGAAGTGCGATCGGTCGGTCGCGAGGCCGATCGCCGTGCGGGCATGGCGCACGGAGTCGCGCCGGACCGTGTAGATCAGGATCCGGTCCGTGTCCCCCGTGCCGATGATCGTCGCGTAGTGGTGCGCGTCGGCCAACCTGCCGTAGAGCACCCGCGACTCGGCCGCGTGCACGCGCGCCGAGCGCGCGTGGGCGATCACCGTGTCGTGTCGGCGACCCAGCGTTGCTCCGCGGGCGGTGGCGCGGTCCCGCGGATGGCGATCGTGCCGAGTCGGGGGGACGCGCCGGAGTCCAGCTGGATCTCGAAGTAGTACGCGCCGCGCACCGTGGGTGCGCAGGCGCAGCCGTCGAAGGCGCGCCCGCTCTCGGCGAGCGCGGCGGCGCCGTCGCCGAAGGCCGCGGGGCGGTGGGCCAGCCGGCTCCAGGCGCCGGCGAACAGCTCGTCGAGGGCGACGTACAGCCACCCCTGCACGTTGTCGCGGTACTTGGCCGCGGCGTAGCTCGCGTACTGGCGCATCGCCTGCTCGGCGAGCGCGCGGCGCTTCCCCGCCGCGCTCCACGCCTCCAGCGCGAGGAGCCCGGAGAGGGTGAACAGCGCGAGGAGGAGCAGCGCGAGGAGAGCGGCGCGGCGGCCGAGGCGCATCGAGGACCCTCGTGGCGGTGATCGCACCCGTGCACGGGAGCAGGAGGAACATGCACGGCCGCTCCCACCGATTCTGTCAGAGAATGTCAAAAACTCCGCAAGAATTCCAGCGCTACCCCGGCGCCCCGACGGGCCGGGGAGGCGCCCGCGGGCGCCGCGTCCCGTCTGCACACGATCTCTGACGAATGTCTGAAATGCCACGGACAGCGCTCTGCCACGCGAACCCTACTATTCCCCCCCACACCACCTTCTGGAGGAAGGATATGCAACGACGTGTCGTCCGGTACGTCCTGGCGCTCGCGTGCGCGGTGGCGTTGGGGCCCGCGTGGGCCGCCGCGGCCGCGGCACAGGAAAGCGCCACGATCAGCGGGCGCGTGGTCAGCGATGCCGGCGCCCCGCTCGCGTCGGCCAGCGTCTTCGTCGAGGGGCTCAGTCAGGGCACCCTCACCCGGGACGACGGCCGCTACTCCTTCGTGATCCCCGGCGCCCGCGTGAACGGACAGACGGTCACGATCACCGCCCGGCTCATCGGCTTCAAGGCGCAGTCGGTGCAGATGACGCTCACCCCGGGCGCGCACACCCAGGACTTCACCCTCGCCGCCAACCCGCTCCGCCTAGGCGAGGTCGTCGTCACCGGCGCCGGCACGATGAGCACGCGCGAGAAGCTCGGCAACGTCATCAACACCGTGGACTCGGCGGCGATCGCGCGGAGCAACGAGACCAACGTCGTCAACGCGATCGCCGGCAAAGCGCCGAACGTCAACATCGTCTCGCAGTCCGGCGAGCCGGGGGCGTCGTCGTACATCCGGATCCGCGGGATCAAGTCGCTAACCGGGAACGCGCAGCCCCTCTTCGTCGTCGACGGGGTCCCGATCGACAACTCCACCATCCCCACCGAAGGCCCGGGCGCGGTCGGCGGCACCGTGGCGCCCAACCGCGCCTCGGACATCGATCCGAACGACATCGCCGACATCCAGATCCTCAAGGGCGCGGCGGCGTCGGCGATCTACGGCGCGCGCGCGGCCGACGGCGTGGTCCTCATCACCACCAAGAGCGGCCAACCCGGCGCGACGCGCTACTCGCTCCGCTCGTCCTACTCCTTCGACGATGTCAACCACAGCATCCCGCTCCAGCGGAGCTTTGGACAGGGGGACGATCCCGCCACCCCCGCCGTCTGCGGTGGGCCCAACTGCCTGATCACGAGCCTCTCCTGGGGCCCCGCGCTCGATCCGGGGACGCCGACCTTCGACCACTTCGGGGAGCTGTTCCACACCGGGCACCTGTGGGACAACGAGCTCTCCATCTCCGGCGGCAACGACCGCACGACGTTCTTCCTCTCCGCCGGACGCGTCGACCAGAACGGGACCATCGTCGGACCCAACAACTGGTACAAGAAGAGCACCGCCCGCCTCAAGGCCACGCACCGCCTCTTCGACCGGCTCACGATCGGCGGGAACGCCGCCTACGTGGACGCGCGCGGCGCCTACACGCAGATGGGCTCCAACGTCTCGGGGCTCCTCCTCGGCGCGATGCGCACCACGCCCGCATTCGACAACCGCCAGTATCTCGACCAGGTCTACGGGCTCCACCGTTCCTATCGTTTCCCCAACCCGGCCCCCACGCCGACCCCGGTGGGACGCGGCTACGACAACCCGTTCTTCGTGATCAACGAGGACGCGAACAACGGCGAGACCAACCGCGTGTACGGCAACATCAACGCGCAGTACGAGCCTCTCGATTGGCTGTCCATCAACTACCACCTCGGCGGCGACTACTACACCGACTCGCGTCTCGACGGGCTCGCGCAGACGTCCTCGGCGTTCGCCACCGGCGAGGTGTTCCGCGCCCAGATCGACAACTACCTTATCGACCACAACCTCATCGCCACCGGACGCCACACCTTCAGCCCGAGCTTCTCCGGCACGCTCACCGTCGGGCAGAACCTCAACATCCAGCGCGTCCGCCAGGTGCTCACCACGGGGCAGTCGCTCATCGCGCCGCAGCCGTTCGCGCTGCAGAACACGATCACCGACATCCCCGTCGAGACCAAATCGCTCATCCACAGCGAGTCGTACTTCGCCCAGGCGACGGCGGACCTCTGGAACCAGCTCTACCTCACCGTCGCGGTGCGCAATGACGGCTTCTCGACCTTCGGCGAGAGTGACCCGCGCGCCTGGTACCCGAAGGTGAGCGCGGCGTGGACCTTCACCAACTTCCTGGGCAACACGGAGCAGAAGGGGCTCCTGAGCTACGGCAAGCTCCGCGCGGCGTACGGGGAGACGGGGAAGCAGCCGCCCGTCTACTCCACGCAGACCACGCTCGTCGCCGGCGCGAACAACGTCTTCGGCACCGGCTTCGGCGACTTCATCAACGGGACACAGGGGCAGTTCGGCGGGCTCGCCAGCAGCATCACACGCGGGAACCAGAACGTGCGCCCGGAGCGCGAGAAGGAAACCGAGGTCGGGGTGGACCTGGGCTTCCTCGACCAGAAGGTCGACGCCGGGGTCACGTACTACGCCAGCAACTCGGTCGACGTCCTCCTCCCGGTGCCGGTCTCGCCGGCCACGGGCGCGCTCACGCAGCTCGAGAACGGCGCCCGCATGCGCAACCGCGGCTGGGAAGCGACGCTCAACGTCCGCCCGATCACGACGAAGGACCTCGCGTGGGAGATCGGCGCGCAGTACGGGCGGAACCGCAGCAAGGTGCTGAGCCTCCTCGGAGCGGAGTTCGTGAGCAACGCAGCGCAGGCCAACGGCACCTTCGCCGGCGCCGTCGGCGCGGCCACCGTGGGCTACCCCATCGGCCTCCGCGGGAACGACTTCGTCCGCTGCGGGCGCGGGCTCACCAACATCGAGG
Organism: Gemmatimonadaceae bacterium; assembly: GCA_019689955.1. Taxonomy (GTDB): domain Bacteria; phylum Gemmatimonadota; class Gemmatimonadetes; order Gemmatimonadales; family Gemmatimonadaceae; genus JADGGM01. The sequence continues at coordinate 5,808 of JADGGM010000021.1, read as the reverse complement.
ACAACGCCGGGAACACGATCGCCGACGTCGATGCGCTCTGCGGCAACGCGCCCAAGGGCGCGCTCTTCATCGACGCCTCGGGCTTCCCGGTGTTCGACCCCACCGACCGCCCGATCGCCGACCCTAACCCCGACTGGACCGGAAGCCTCCGGACGTCGGTCCGCTACAAGCGGTGGCAGTTCTCCGCGCTCATCGACCACAAGCAGGGTGGAGATGTGTGGGACGGTACGCGCGGCGCGCTCTACAACTTCGGCACGCACAAGGACACCGAGATCCGCGGCCGGACGGTCACGTTCGGGAAGGACTATCCCTTCCTCTCCGGTCCGGTCGCCGGGCCCGGCGCGGGGACGCCCGTGCTGATCGATGCCGACTGGTTTACCGGCAACGGCTCGGGGTTCAACGGCCCGTCGGCCGAGTTCGTGGAGGACGGCACGTACACGAAGCTCCGCGAGATCTCCGTGGCCTACACCTTCGATCAACCCTGGGTGTCGCGGAGCGTCGGGCTCTCGAGCATCGACGTCCGCCTCTCCGGCCGCAACCTGAAGACCTGGACCAAGTACCGCGGCATCGACCCCGAGGCGAACCTGGGGGGCGCGGCGGTGCTCATCCAGGGGGTCGACTACTTCAACAACCCGCAGACCCGGTCGATCGTGCTCTCGATCGGCCTGAACCGATAGGAGGCGCGTCGTGAAGCAGATCATTCGCATCGCGCTCTGCGCGGGGCTCCTCGCCGCCGGCACGGCCGGGTGCAACGACTTCCTCAAGGGAGGGGAGCTGACGAACAACCCCACCCGCCCGGTGACCGCGAACATCAGCCAACTCTTCGTCTCCTCCGAGGCGGCGCTGTGGAGCCAGCAGACGGAGAACCTCGGCCGCCTGGTGGCCATGTGGATGCAGCAGCTCGAGGGCGTCGCACGCCAGGCGAAGGGGACGTACACGTACGTCGGTGTCTCCGAGGCCTCGTTCGACGGGGAGTTCGAGATCCCGTACATCGGGGGCGGTCTGGTCGACCTGCATGTGATCGACTCGCTGGCGCAGGCCAGCAACGACCGCCGCTACCTCGGCATGGCGCAGATCATCGAGGCCATGCTGATCGGCACGACGGCGGACATGTGGGGGGACATCCCCTACAGCCAGGCCGCGAAGCCGGACTCGTTCCCCACGCCGCAGCTCGACCCGCAGATGACGGTGTACGACAGCCTGCAAACGCTCCTGAGCGCCGCGATCGACAACCTCGAGAGCGGGGAAGGGGTCGGCCCGGAGGACGCGGATCTCGTGTACGGCGCGGCGCTCGACAGCCAGGCGGGGAAGTGGATCGCGCTCGCGCACACGCTCCAGGCGCGCCTCTACCTCCACACCGCCGAAGTCGCGGGCGCGAGCGCGTACGCCGCGGCGCTCGCCGAGGCGCAGCTCGGGATCAGGTCGAACGGTGGCGACTACGTGGTCCCGTTCACCGGCGCCGCGCAGGGGGAGTCGAACCCGTGGTGGCAGATCATGGACAACAACGGGGGGACGGGGCGCGCGGGAGACCTCGTCGCCACGGACAGTGTCTACCTGTACACGTTGCTCGACAGCCTCGGCGACCCGCGCCTCGCCGAGTACTACGATCTCACGAACAAGACCGGCGGCTACCTGAGCAAGTTCCGCGACCGGGCCGCGTTCCCGCAGCCGATCGTGACGTACAACGAACGGCTGCTCATCGAGGCCGAGGCACTCTACGCAATCGGTAACGAGAGCGCGGCGCTCGACACGCTGAACGCCGAGCGCGCCGCGTGGGCCGCGGCCACGCCGTGGCACCGCGCGATCACGCTCCCGCCGATCTCGGCCTCGGGTCCCGATCTCCTCGCGGCCATCATGCGCGAGAAATACATCACACTGTTCCAGAACGTGGAGGTGTGGAATGACTACAAGCGGACCTGCATCCCCGCGCTCCGTCCGGTGAACGGCGCGGCGGCGATCCCCGGCCGGTTGCTCTACGGCCGCACCGAGCGGCAGACGAACCCGAACGTCCCGGACGTCGGCGCGCAGCCGCAGCGCAACGCGAACGACCCGAACGCGTGCCCGACGCCGTGAGCCGCACCGCTGCGGCGCGCGCTCGCTGTTGACGCGCGCGCCCGCGGATCCACAACCCTGGAGCAGGAACCTCCATGTCCACATCGACCATGTCGGTCGCCGGCGAGGAGCGCGGCATCGCGGCGCGCTTCCTCATGGCCGGCGCAGTCGTCGCCGCGCTCGACGGCCTCTTCGCGGTGGGGCTGTGCATGAGCGTCAACCAGACGTGCACCCCGGCCCGCGTGTTCCAGTCGATCGCCGCGGGCCTCCTCGGCCGCCCGGCCGCGTACGACGGCGGGATGGCGACGGCGCTTCTCGGCGTCGCGCTGCACCTCACTGTGGCGTTCGGATGGACGACGGTCTATCTGTTGGCCGTCCGCTACGTGCCCTGGCTCGCCCGCGCCGTACGGACTCGTCTCGGGAGGCTCGAGGTCGCGCTCGTGTTCGGCGCGATCATCTGGCTCGTGATGGACCTCGTCGTCATCCCGTTGAGCCAGGCGCGCCAGACCCCGGTCTCGTCTCCGTTCTTCTGGGTGGTCCTCGCCGAGCACCCGGTCCTCGTCGCCTTCCCGATGGTCGCCCTCCTGGGCGACGGCCGCGCCGGCAGACGCGCCGCGGCCTGACGGCGCGGCCCCCGGCGCCGCGTCCAGCGTCCGAAGCCGGCACGCCCCGTGAGCCGCTCGAGCGACTCACGAGGCTTACGGTGCCAGGATCCCCTCCAGCTCTCCGAGCACCGCGTCCAACTCTTCGACGGTGTGGTCCCCCATGTGCCCGATGCGGATGGATGTGTCCTTCAGCTCCCCATACCCCGTGGCGATGACGTACCCTCTCGCCTCGAGCGCCTTCACGACCGCGGGCCCGCTCGTCCCCTGGGGGAGCCGGATGCACGTGACCGTCGGCGAGCGATACCCCGGCGGCGCCAGCACCTCGAGCGCGACGCCACGTTCCCGCATCTCGTCCACCCACGCCCAGCACCGCCGCGCCATCGCCTCGTGCCGGCGCCACCGCCCTTCGATGGTCTCCGCGCGGATGTGCTCGAGCTGCACCGCGAGCGCGTAGAAGAGCGAGAGCGCCGGCGTGTTCGGCGTCTGGTGCTTGCGGATGTTCTTCTCGAGCTCCACGAAGTCGAAGTACGTCCCACGCCCCGCGGCGGTCGCGGCGCGCTCGAGCACGCTCGGCTGCGCCACGCCCAGCGCGAGCCCCGGCGGGAGCGCGAGCGCTTTCTGCGACCCGGTGAGCACGAAGTCGAGCCCCCACGCATCGGTCTCCACCGGCGCCCCGCCGATGCCGGTGACGCTGTCGACGAGGAGCACCACGTCTCCCGCGGCGTGCACCACCTGCGCCAGCTCGGCGATCGGGTTCAGCGCCCCCGTCGACGTCTCCGAGTGCACGACCGTCACCGCGTCGTACGCGCCCTTCCGGAGCGCCTCGGCCACCGCCTCCGGCTCGTGCACCGCGCCGAGCGGCACGCGGAGCGCATCCGCCTCCAGCCCGCACGCGAGCGCGATCTGGTAGAAGCGCTCGCTGAACGCCCCGTTCACGAGCGAGAGCACCCGGCGCCGCGCCCCGTTCCGCACCGCGCCCTCCATGAGCCCCGTGGCCGACGAACTCGCGATGTACACGGGGCGCGTGGTGCGGAACACCGACTGCAGCATCGGCTGCATCCCCGCGATCAGCTCTTCCATCGCCTTCCCGCGATGCCCGATCATGGGGCGGAGCTGCGCGCGCAGCACCTCCGGCCGCACCTCGGTGGGGCCGGGGAGGAAGAAGCGCCCGAACCGCTCGCGGTCCGCGGCGATGGTGTCGTCGGAATCCATCGTGGTGGCGTGCGTCATGAACGAATATCCCCCACACGGGGCGAGGTCGGTGAACGGCGCGGATCGTGCGCGGCGAGCTGCGCGATCCCCGCCTCGTAGGTAGCGCGCGCCGCCGCGGTGCGCGGGGGCACGCCGTCGAACACCAGCGGGAGCACGGGGGCGAGCGACGGGCCGCGCAGCACGACGTCCGCCTGCGCCACGACCGCCGGGCGCTCCACCACGCCGGTGAAGGCGACGAAGCAGTCGACCGCCGGCCGCGCCTCGAGGTCGGTCGCCCCGTCCCCCACGAGCATCACCGGGCGCGGAAGCGTTCCCCCCCATTGCTCGATCTGCTCGCGCTTCCCGCCCGACCGCGCGAGCACGGACGTCCGGTCGAACCCCGCGTACGCTCCGGTCTCGTCGAAGTACACGTCCACGGCGGCGATGGCGCTGTCGGCGATCCCGAGCGCGTGGCCGAGCGCCGCGACGGCCGGCAGGAGCCCGCCGGAGATGATCCGCACGTCGATCCCCTCGGCCCGCAGCGCGCCGACCACCTGCGCCGCGTCCGGCACCAGCGTCTCCACGTACCGCCGCCCCAGCGCCGCCACCGCGTCGCGCGTCGGCCGTACGAGGTCGAGGCGGCGGCCGTACACCTGCTCCAGCGGGATCTCCCCGCGCATCGCCGCGTCGGTGAGCGCCGCGACCTCCGCGCGATGCGCCGCCGCGAGCACCTCGATCCCCTCGATGGTCGAGAGGGTCGAGTCACAGTCGAAGATGACGCAGCGATAGCGCGGCATGGCCGATCGGCGCGGAGGGTCACGAACGCGGGGGCTCGTTCGCGAACCTACCAGAGCGCACGCCCCCCGCGCAAGTCAGTCGCGGCGCGTCAGCGCGCCTTCACGGACGCGTTCGCGACGCGCGGGCGCAGCGCCCGCTCCAGCTTGAGCGCCACCCGCTCCCGCACGATCCCCGGGTGCCAGCGCAGGAGCATCCACGTCTTGCGCAGCGCCGGCCGCCACGCCCGCTCGCGCACGTGCGCGTGCACCTGGTCGATCACGATCTCGCTGAAGTAGTACCGCGCCCGGCGGATCCCCTCCCGGTACGCCGCCTCGTAGCGCGGGTTCCCGTGGATGTAGTCGCGCTGGGCGCGCAGCACGCGGATGATCGACATCATCATGACCGCCGCGTTCGCGGTCATGTTGTTCCCGTGCTTGCGGTAGAGCGCGATCGGCTCGTCGTACAGGTGGAACGGGAAGCGCCGCGCGAGCCGGATGTCCATGTCCCAATCCTCGGCCGACCGCAGCGAGACGTCGAACCCGCCCCCCACCGCCTCGATCGCCGCGCGGCGGTACATCGTGGTCACGGGATAGATCCCGCAGTGGTTGATGAGGAGGTGCGCGAAGTAGTCGTCCGTCCTGGGGAACGGCCGCCACGGCTTGAGCATCGACCCGTCGGCCGCGACGACGTGCATGCGCCCCGATGCGAACGCGCACTCCGGGCGCGCCGTGAGGTGCGCCACGCCGCGCTCGATGGCGTGCGGGAGGAGCTGGTCGTCGGAGTCGAGGAACACCAACAGCTCGCTCGACGTCGCGCGAATCCCGGTGTTGCGCGCCGCCGAGAGCCCCTGGTTCCGCTGCCGGAGGTAGCGCACCGCGGGGTAGCGCGCCGCCACGCCGGCCACGTCGTCCGGGGAACCGTCGTCGATCACCACGATCTCGGACGGCGGGTGGGTCTGCTGCAGGACGCTCTCGATGGCGTCGGGGAGGAAGTGGGCTTGTTTGTAGCAGGGGATCACGACCGCGACGCGTGCGGCTTGCGTCGAACGACTCATGCGGCAACGGCTCGGTGAATCGGGTCCAACGGTACGGCGGCGACAGCATCGCCCGACGACACCGCCAACGGGATGTCACGAATCGTGCCGCGTCCGCCCGCCCCCCGCCGGTCCCGCGCGACCCGGCAC
>JADGGM010000696.1 GCA_019689955.1 Gemmatimonadaceae bacterium | reverse complement strand
CCCCCGAAGCGCCCGCGGGCGCGCCCACCCCCGCGCACGTCGCGACGGTGACCATCCCCGTCTCCGGGATGACGTGCGCCGCGTGTCAGGGGCGCGTGCAGCGCGCGCTGGCCAAGGCCCCCGGCGTGGTCGACGCCGCGGTCAACCTCATGATGCAGAGCGCCACCGTGCGCTACGATCCCGCGGTCGCCTCCCCCGAAGCGCTCGTGGAGCGCATCCGCGCGACCGGGTACGGGGCCGAGCTCCCGGCGCCGAGCCGCACCGCGCTCGACGAGCAGGAGGCGCAGGACCGCGCCCACGCCGAGGAGCTCCGCGCGCTGCGGCGCAAGGCGGCGGCGAGCCTCGCGGTCGCCGTCGTCGCGATGCTCCTCTCCATGCCCCTCATGGCCGCCAACGCCCGGCTCGGGCTGAGCGCGACGGCCGACCCGTTCCTGCACTGGACCATGCGCGCGATCGACCCCTGGCTCGCGCGCGCGGTGCCGTGGCTGTACGCGGTCCCCCCACGCGCGCTCACCTTCGTGCTCCTGGCGCTCACGCTCGGCGTGATGGGGTGGGCGGGGCGGCACTTCTACACGCGCGCGTGGACCGCCTTCCGCCACCACTCGGCGGACATGAACACGCTCATCGCCGTGGGGACGGGGGCCGCGTTCCTCTTCTCCCTGATCGCCACCCTCGCGCCGGGGATCTTCGTGCGCCACGGCGTCGCGCCGGACGTGTACTACGAGGCGATCGCGTTCATCATCGCGCTCATCCTCGTCGGCAACGCGCTCGAGGCGCGCGCCAAGCGGCAGACCTCGGCCGCGCTGCGCGCGCTCATCCAGCTCCAGCCCAGGACCGCGCGCATCCTGCGCGGCGGGGGCGAGGTGGAGGTCCCCGTGGAGCACGTGCACCCCGGCGACACCGTGATCGTCCGCCCCGGTGAGCGCATCCCCGTGGACGGGATCGTGGTCGCGGGGACGAGCGCGGTCGACGAATCGATGCTCACCGGCGAATCGATGCCCGTGCCCAAGCGCGAAGGGGACCGCGTGATCGGCGCGACGATCAACACCACCGGCGCGTTCCGCTACCGTGCGACCACCCTCGGCGCCGACAGCGTGCTCGCCCACATCGTGCAGCTCATGCGCGACGCGCAGAGCACGCGCGCCCCGATCCAGCGGCTCGCCGACCGGATCAGCGGGATCTTCGTCCCCGTCGTGATCTCGCTCGCGATCGCGACCTTCGTCGTCTGGTTCATCGCCGCGCCCGGCGTGTCGGCGGTGCACGCGTTCGCCGCGTCGATCGCCGTGCTCATCATCGCCTGCCCGTGCGCGATGGGGCTCGCCGTCCCCACCGCGGTGATGGTCGCCACTGGGAAGGGGGCGGAGCTGGGGATCCTCATCAAAGGGGGCGACGCGCTGCAGCGCGCGGGCGCGCTCGACACCGTGGTGCTCGACAAGACCGGGACCGTGACCGAAGGGCGCCCCGCCGTGACCGACGTGATCGTCGCCGGGGACGCGAGCACACCCGATGCCCTGCTCGCGCTCGTGGCGTCGCTGGAGCAGTCATCCGAGCACCCGTTGGCCGCGGCGATCGTGCGCCACGCGCGCGACCGCGGGCTCCCCCTCGAGCCCGCCGACGCGTTCGAGTCGGCCACGGGGCGCGGCGTGGTGGGCGTGGTGCGCGGCACGGCACTCGCCGTGGGGAACGAGGCGCTGATGCGCGACTACGCGATCGACGTCGCCCCCCTCGCGCGCGAGGCGGAGCGGCTCGCGGACGACGGGAAGACGGCGATGTACGTCGCCGCGGACGGCGCGCTGGCGGGGGTGGTCGCCGTCGCCGATCCGATCAAGCCGACGTCCCCCGCCGCCGTGGCCGCGC
>JADGGM010000020.1 GCA_019689955.1 Gemmatimonadaceae bacterium | reverse complement strand
CCCGTCCCCCGCGTCCCAGCCCGCCGGCGCAGCCGCCGGCGCGTCCACCGGCTCCGGCGCCTCGGGCGGGCCATCGCTCTTCGTCGTCTCCTCGACCGGCGAAGTCTCGCGCGAGGATGACGCCGCCGCCGCGCGCCACCGCCGCACGCGCGAGAAGCTCAAGCAGCTCCTCCTCGACGGCCAGCTCGAGGAGCGCGAGGTCGAGGTCGAAGTCACCCAGCAGACCGGCCCCATGTTCGAGATGCTCGTGCCGCAGGGAGCGCCCGAGGGGATGGAGAACTTCACCGAGATGCTGCAGGACATGATGCCCAAGCGGAAGAAGAAGCGGACGGTGAAGGTCTCCGAGGCGCGGCGCATCCTCCTCGACCAGGAGCTCGAGAAGCTCGTCGACATGGAGGACGTCACCGCCGACGCCGTCGAGCGCGTCGAGAAGATGGGGATCATCTTCCTCGACGAGATCGACAAGATCGCCGGAGAGCGCGGCCAGGCGGGCGGCCCCGACGTCTCCCGCGAGGGGGTCCAGCGCGACCTCCTCCCCATCGTCGAAGGCTCCAACGTGCAGACCAAGTACGGCCTCGTGAAGACGGACCACGTCCTCTTCATCGCCGCCGGCGCCTTCCACGTGTCCAAGCCCAGCGATCTCATCCCCGAGCTGCAGGGGCGATTCCCCATCCGCGTGGAGCTCAAGCCGCTCACCGAGAGCGACTTCGTCCGCATCATGACAGAGCCGGAGAACGCGCTGACCAAGCAGTACGCCGCCCTCGTCGCCTCCGAGGGGACCTCGCTCCACTTCACCGACGACGCCATCGCCGAGATCGCGCGCATCGCCACCATGGTGAACGACCGCATGGAGAACATCGGCGCCCGCCGTCTCCACACGGTGATGTCGTCCCTCCTCGAGGACGTGCTGTACGATCTCCCGGACCGCGGGCGCGCCCCGATCACCATCGACGGCGCCACGGTCCGCGACCGGCTCCGCTCGATCGTGGAAGACGAGGACTTGCGTCGCTACATTCTCTAGCCCTGGACCGCCGACCGCTCACCCGACCTGCTCATCACCCATGCATCGCGACTTCCTCGCCATCCCCGATTTCTCCCGCGCCGAGCTCCTGGCGCTCTTCGATCTCGCCGAGTCCATGCGCACGGGGCGCTACACGCGCAAACCGCTCGCCGGGAAGTCGCTGGCGATGATCTTCATGAAGTCGTCCACCCGCACGCGCGTCTCGTTCGAGGTCGGCGCGTGGCAGCTTGGCGGGCACGCGCTCTTCCTCTCGCCGCGCGACATCCAGCTCGGTCGCGGCGAGCCGATCGCCGACACCGCGCGTGTCCTTTCGCGCTACGTGGACGGGATCATGATCCGCACCTTCGCCCACAGCGAGGTCGAAGAGCTGGCCAGGTACGCCGAGGTCCCGGTGATCAACGGCCTCACCGACCTGCTCCACCCCTGTCAGGTGCTCGCCGACCTCCTCACCATCCGCCAGCACCTCGGCGGGTGGGAGGGGAAGAAGGTCGCCTGGATCGGCGACGGCAACAACATGGCCAACTCGTGGATCAACGCCGCGTACCGCCTGGGCTTCGAGCTCGCCCTCGCATGCCCGGAAGGGTACGACCCCGATCCCGGCATCCTCGCGCGCGCCCAGCAGGAAGCGAAGGTCACCGTGGTCCGCGACCCGGTGGAGGCGGTGCGTGGCGCGCACGTGGTGAACACCGACGTGTGGGCATCGATGGGGCAGGAGGAGGAGCAGGCCGCGCGTGCGCGCGCCTTCGCCGGTTACACCGTGGACCGGCGCCTGATGTCGTGCGCGCAGCCGAACGCGATCTTCCTGCACTGCCTCCCCGCCCACCGCGGCGAGGAGGTCGCCGCCGAGGTGATCGACGGCGCGCAGAGCCGCGTGTGGGATGAGGCCGAGAACCGCCTGCACGTGCAGAAGGCGGTGATGGCCGTGCTCATGGGAGGGGAGTCGCTGGGCTAGCTCGCCACCGCTTCTGCCCGCGCGCGCAGCATGGCCGCCGCCGCGCGCGCGCCCCGGCGGGTGACCGGCCGCATCGCGCCGCTCCGGCACGCCGTCACGAACGCGTCTACCGCGAACCGCGCCCCGCCGCTCGATCGAACCTCGAGCGGCGCGGCGTGCAGGTAGCGCTGGCACGTGTTCCGGAACGCGCTCCCCGAGGGGAAGCCGAGCGCCGCGGCCACGCTGTCGGCGGTCCGCCCGCCGTCCTCCAGCAGCTTGGCTGCCACGAGGAGGCGCCCCCACGCGATGAGCCGCTGCGTCGTCGGGAACCGCTCCTCGGCCAGCCGCGCCGCCAGCACCTTCCGTCGCACCCCGAGGATCCGCGCCAGCCGCTCCGGGGAGAGGCGCTGGTGCGCCCGCGTCACCGCCACCAGGAGCGCGTCGCGGACGAGCGGGTTCGCCGCGGCCATCGCCGGGCGCAGGAGGTCGAGCAGCCCGCGCGCTTCCGCCTGCTCCACCAGCGCGCGAAGCCGCGCCGGCGCGTCGTCCTCCCCCTCGATGATCAGCCCCTCGATCCCGAACCGCCCCGCCTCGAAGAGATCCCGCGGCCGCGCCGGCGGGATCGCCGTGTAGGCCACCACCGTGACCGACGGGAAACGGCGCTCGAGCTGGCGCAGCCAGTCAAACGTCTCACTCGTCTCGTTCGGGGAGAAGAGACCCACCACCGCCACCGACACCGCCTCGCGCGCGCACGTGCCGAGCAGCTCCCCCCACGTCGCACAGGGCACGAGCGTGAAGTGGTCGCGAAGCCCCTCGCGCAGGCGCTGTACGTACGTCGAATTGGGAAGGAGTGTGGCAACGAAGCCCATCCGGGCACTCCGCGGAAGGTGGCCGTGTGAGTGGTAGACGCCACAGGGCGGAGCCTGTCACGCCCCGCAAACCGTCAGGGCGTCCCGACCGGGTGGTGTTACGTTTTTGACCAAACTTTCTAGCGGATTCGCAAGTCTTTTCGGAGTCCGCTGCGTGTCACCTGTTTGTAACCCATTGTGGGTCAAAGTCGTCGACAACGGCATGGCTTCCGCGGGGCCGGGGGGTGCTTCCTCGGGAACCCGCCACACCACCTTCGCGACGCCACCGACCATGAGCTCACCTGCCGCCGCACCGCCGTCGCTCTCGCCCGCGCGCCCGCGCGGCGTGACTGCCGTCGAGATGCTCATCGTGCTCACGGTGATCGCGATCCTCGCCACGATCGCGTACCCGAAGCTCAACTTCACCAAGTTCCAGGCCGACGCCGGCGCGCGCATGGTGCGCATCACGCTGCAGAACGCGCAGCGCCTCGCGGTCACCCGTCAGTACAACGTGATCGTCGGCTTCGATACGGCGCTCAAGCGGATCCGCGTGACCGAGGACAACAACAGCAACGAGACCGCCGACGGATCGGATCGCGTGACCTGGCACCCCCTCGAGGAGGGGGTCCAGTTCAGGATCCCGCCGGCCGCGGTCGACGCCCTCCCGCTCTCGGGGCCGGTGGTGGGCTCCAAGGTGAAGGTGCTCGACGGCCTGCCGAGCATCATCTTCCGCCGCGACGGCGCCGCGAGCACGGACCTCGATGTCTACATCACCTCCAAGCGTGCCCTCCCGGAAGACTTCCGCGTGGTCCGAGTCGTCCAGTCCACCGGCCGCACGGAGTGGCTCCGCTACCTCTCGACCGGGTGGAAGCAGGCGAGCCTCTAGCCGGTTAAGCTCGCCTCCAACCGCCTCGGGCCGCCTCGAAGAGCCCATACCCCCCGCGGGGTGTGGGCTCTTTTGGCGTGTGTGCGCCGGACTGGCAGATGCGCCCTGGCTCGGTCATATTCCGCGTGACCCTTCAACGTTTGGAGCATCCACCGATGGCGCAGTCCGCTGCGACGCAGAAGCTGAGGCAGACGCCTTTTCACGACATACATGTCGCGCTCGGCGCGAAGATGGTCCCCTTTGCCGGCTACGAGATGCCGGTCCAGTACCCCACCGGGATCACCGCGGAGCACAACGCCGTGCGCCAGCGGTGCGGGCTGTTCGACGTGAGCCACATGGGGGAGTTCGAGATCCGCGGGCCGCAGGCGGTCGAGTTCGTCAGCTACGTGACGACGAATGACGTGGCCGCGCTCGCGGTCGGGCAGGTGCACTACTCCACGATCCTCAACGACCGCGGCACGATCGAGGATGACTGCCTCGTCTACCGCTTCGCCGACAAGGTCATGATGGTCGTGAATGCCTCGAACCGCGAGAAGGACTTCGCGCACATCTCGAAGGTGAAGTCGCGCTTCGACTGCACGCTCAAGGACGTGAGCGACGACATCGCGCTCCTCGCGCTGCAGGGGCCGATCGCGCAGCGCGTCCTCCAGCCGCTGACGACCACGGACCTGAGCACGATCCGCTACTACCATTTCGCCGAGGGGATGGTCTCGGGGATCCCGGCGATCATCTCGCGCACCGGGTACACCGGCGAGGACGGCTTCGAGCTCTATTTCGCCGCCACCGATGCGCGCCCCATGTGGGAGGCGCTGATCGCGACGGGGGACGTCACGCCCGCGGGGCTCGGCTGCCGCGACTCGCTGCGCCTCGAGATGGGGATGGCGCTCTACGGGAACGACATCGACGACACGACCACGCCGCTCGAGGCGGGGCTCGGCTGGCTCGTGAAGCTGAACAAGGGCGATTTCGTCGGGCGGAGCGCGCTGGTGGCGCAGAAGGAGCGCGGCATCCCGCGCCGGCTCGTGGGGTTCACGACGTCGGAGCGCTCCTTTCCGCGGCACGGCTATCCGGTGTTCTACGACGGGCAGCCGAGCGGCGAGGTGCGGAGCGGCATCATGAGCCCATCGCTCGGCATCCCGATCGGCACCTGCTACCTGCCGTCGGCCGCGGCGAAGGAAGGGACGTCGTTCGAGATCGAGATTCGCGGGAAGCGCATCCCGGCGACGGTCGTGAAGATGCCGTTCTACAAGAAGGGTACCCATTTGTGAGGTGGGGGTGGGCGCGTGCGTCTCGCCATTCTCACCATCTCCGATGCCGGTGCGCGCGGCGAGCGGGCTGACACCTCCGGCGACGCCATCGCCGCGTGGAGCGCCCAGCGCGGCGACACGATCGCTGCGCGCGACATCGTCCCCGACGAGAGCGCGGCGATCGTGTCGCGCCTCGTCGCGTGGTGCGATGACGATACGGCGGACGTGGTGCTCACGACCGGAGGGACGGGGCTCGCGCCCCGCGACGTGACGCCCGAGGCCACGCGCGCGGTGCTCGAGCGCGAGGCCCCGGGAATCGCCGAGCGCATCCGCGTCTCGTCGATCGAGACCTTCCCGCGGGCTGCGCTCTCGCGCGGGCTCGCGGGAGTGCGGGCGCGGACCCTGATCGTTAACCTCCCCGGGTCCCCGGGCGGCGTGCGTGACGGGCTCGCGGCGCTCGACCCGATCATCGACCACGCGGTCGACATCCTGCGCGGCCGCGTGACCGACCACACCGCCGCACGCCCCCCGAAGCCATGAAGGTGCTCCTCACCCTCGCCGACGTGGAGCCGGCGGTGCGCCTCAACGCGCGGCTCGAGGGGGCCGGATACGAGACCGCGCTCGTCTCTCCGATGGACGACGTCCCGTCGGCGATGCAGCGCGAGCAGCCGGACGTCATCGTGCTCACCGGCGGCCTCACCGACGTCTCGAACGTGCAGCTCGTGAAGCGGCAGCTCTGGGACGGCGCCGCCGTCGTGGGGCTCGCCGACGTGGACGACCCGGCGCTGCTCGACCGGCTGCGCGCGCTCGGCTTCGTGGAGATCTACCCCAAGCCCGTCGACCTCGACGAAGTCTTCGCCGGCATCCGTCGCATCCTCGACCGCCGCCGCCTCTCGCAGGAGACAGGGCTCATCGGCGAGAGCGAAGCGATCCGCGAAGTGATGGTGAAGATCGAGCAGATGGCTCCCGTCTCGAGCACGGTGCTCATCGAAGGAGAGAGCGGCACCGGGAAGGAGCTCGTCGCGCGCGCCATCCACCGGTTGAGCCCTCGGCGCGGCAAGCCGTTCATCGCGGTGAACATCGGCGCGCTCCCCGAGACGCTGCTGGAGAGCGAGCTGTTCGGCCACGAGAAGGGCGCCTTCACCGGCGCCGCCGAGCGGCGCCTCGGCCGCTTCGAGCTCGCGCACGGCGGCACCCTCTTCCTCGACGAGATCGGCGAAGCCCCGCTCGCCACGCAGGTGAAGCTGCTGCGGGTCCTCGAGCAGCGCGAGGTGATGCGCGTGGGGGGGACGCAGCCCTTCCGCGTGGACGTGCGCGTCGTCGCTGCGACCAACCGTCCGCTGCGCGAGCAGGTCGAAGCCGGCGAGTTCCGCACGGACCTGTACTACCGGCTGAACGTCCTCACGATCTACCTGCCTCCGCTGCGCGAGCGGCGCGAGGACATCCCGCTCCTCGTGCGGCGCTTCGTCCAGGAGTACACGGCGCAGCACGACCGCCCCTTCCACGGGATCTCGGCCGACGCGATGCAGATCCTGATGGATTACTCGTGGCCCGGGAACGTGCGCGAGCTGCGCAACCTCGTGGAGAGCATGGTCGTGCTCTCCCCCGGGCACGAGATCACGGCGGACGACATCCCGCGGCAGATCCGCGAGGGGGGGAATGCGCGCTTCCTTCCGGTGCCCGTGGGGCCGATCATCCGCGGGCAGGAAGGGACCGGGGGGCGCGAGCTCGAGTTCATCGTGCGGAGCCTGGTGGAGCTCAAGCTGCAGGTGGAGGAGCTGCGCCGCCGGGTGGAGAGCCCGCGGTTTGGGCGGGAGGAGTGGGTTGGCGAGCTACAGCCCACCGCACCCCCGACCCCGGCCGCGCCGGCGGCGATCGAGCCGCGGGAGGAGAGCGCGCCGGCGAACGTGATAACGATCCGGCCGGGGATGACGATGGCCGAGATCGAGCGGGCGGCGATCGTGGCCGCGCTCCGGGAGACGCGCGGGAACCGAAGAAAAGCCGCAGAGATGTTGGGGATCGGCGAACGGACGCTCTACCGGAAGCTGAAGGAGTACAACCTTCCCGACGGCGGCGGCGCGTAGCGGCTCGCTTGCGTTTGCAGTCGGTCGGACAAATATTGCGGGCGGCCGGCACACGTTCGACGCCATCCGCCGGCATCTACGCGTCGTCGAAGCGCGATCGCGCCACGCACGCCTCGGCGCGCACCCGCTGTAGCTTCGCGGCCCTTCCACAGAGCGCAGGTTTCACCTTGTCCGTGCCACTCAACGCACCGACGCCGTCGTCGCCGGCTTCGCCCATTGCCGGCAGTGTGCTTCCGATCAAGCGTGCGGAGGAATTGCTGGCCACGCTCCCGGGCGTGATCGCCGCGCGCATCGTCGCGAACGACGTGGGCGCCGTGAGCGAGATTCACTTGCTGACGACGGCCGATATCAATCCCAAGCAGACGGTCCGCAACGTCGAAAGCGCCCTGATCGCTCACCTGGGGATGCGTGTGGATCATCGGAAGATCTCCGTGGCGACGACGGTGGATCCGCAGAAGATGCTCGAGGCCAAGGGGGGCGTCGCCGAGCCGGCTGCGGCGGTGAACGGCGGCGGCGCGGATGCCGCGGCGGCGGCGATGCGCCGGCGTCTCTATTTCGAGGACGTGGAGGTGCGCCGCTCGCGCACGCGGGGGGTGACGTGTCGCGTCACGCTTCGCAAGGCGGATCAATCGTTCGTCGGCGAGGCGGAGGGTGCGGAATCGGAGCGCTCCCGGGCCGAGCTCGCCGCGCGCGCGACGCTCATCGCGATCGGCCAGGCGGAAGGGGCGAGCCACGTGCTCGCGCTCGACGGGTGCCGGTTGATCGACGCGTTCGAGCGCGAGTTCGTGTTCGTGGGGATCTCGGCCCGTCAGGGGCGTGAGACGAGGATGTTGACGGGGAGCTGCGAGATTCGCGACAGCCCCGAGACAGCGAGCGTGCTCGCGGTCCTGGATGCGACGAATCGGTGGATCGGGCGCGAGCGGGCATCGTAGCGCGAGGGGCGCGGCCGGGTTCTGGAGCTGGCAGCGTTGCCCGCATAAGGGATCGCGGCTCGTCGTTTGTCAAATAATGTGACAGGTGGTGTGGTGACGTTGTGACGTAAGGATTTGTTTCAGCGCAGCTGACTGACCTTGGCGCGGGTAGCGAGTGCCATTCTTGCCTTGGCTCCCGTGTCGGCCTACATTGGGTTCGGGTCCGGCGCATGTATTTCCCTCGAGCCGGCATCAGACCGTCCTCTCCTGCCGCTGTACGCGGTTCATCCTCCCTCGCGCGCATCCTGTTTCGGCGAGTCTTTCCCATTCGTCTGGTAATCAGCCAGACGGAGTGTCTTTGATCCTCGTAGTTGGCGAGTTGTAGTGGGCAGCAGTCAACTATCACGGACCCTTCACCTGGACAACGACCCCCCGTCCCCGACTAAGCGAAGCTGAGCCGAGCGGGCCAAATCGTAGGAAGTAGGAGCGGAGCCAACCGTATTAGCACGGCGCGAGAGCGCACGTGACTCAGTATCGGGAGGTGACGCTAATGTTCCTGGCCCAATTGGTGGGACACCTGCTAAGGATCTCGTTTAGCACATCAGTCACCACTTGGTGGTAGTTGGGGAAAGGGGGGTCGCCTTCTATGCCTCTGCGCGTTAGAGCCTACGTCGCCGGAATCACATTGCTAGCGATCGCTTTTTCTCTTGCGATCGTGTTGTTTGCGCCATCTGCGCACGCTCCGGCGAAGTATCTTCTCTTTCTGGCGCTCATGGGGATTGTCGCAGAGGCTCTCGTCCTCCTTCTACCCAGTGGCGCTGCCAACTCCATTGCCTCAGTACCTCTCCAATCTGCAGCGCTGATAGCGCCAGACTGGACCGGACTCGTTGCCGTGGCCACCGCCGCGATGTGCGCGCAGTTCCTGCATCGTCGCGGGTGGATCAAGGGCATATTCAACATTGCGCAGATCACGCTTGCTGTAGCGGTCGGAATCGGCGGTTACCACGTTCTCGGCGGGCGCTCACTTCTTGAAGTAGGCCAAACAAGCTTCACAGATGCGACGTGGGCGGCTGGACTTCCTGCAATCGCGCTGATCGCTCTCTTCTTTGTTGCGAACACGTTTGCGGTAAGTGGCGTTATAGCGCTGAGCGATAGTCGCTCAATAATCCAAGTGTGGCGACACGGGCATCTGAGCACGCTCGGCTATGAACTGCTTTCGTCGCCGTTCGTCTTTTTCTTCGCCTGGTGCACGGTCAAGGTAGGCCCGATCGGCGCGTCTTTGCTTGTGCTACCGGCATTGGGTATCAGGCAGCTATACAAGACGAAGCTCGAATTAGAGCGATCGCATCAGGACATGCTGGAGCTGATGGTCAAAGCGATCGAGGCGCGAGATCCATACACGTCCGGCCATTCACGACGCGTTCAGCACTACTCGATGGTGATCGCGCGGGCAATAGACTTGAGCGATCGGGAGGTTCAGCGGATCGGGGTCGCCGCGCTACTGCACGACGTCGGCAAGATCCACGAAAAGTATGCGCCGCTCTTGCGGAAAGAGGACAGCCTGACGCAGGAAGAATGGCGAATCATGCAGGAGCATCCTGTCGATGGCGCTGCCCTAGTTGCAACTGCGGGGCAGTTGCGCGATCTCGTTGCCCCGATACGGCATCATCATGAGCGGTGGGATGGAACTGGCTATCCGGATGGTCTGAAAGAGGACGCCATTCCCTTGGCGTCGCGGGTCATCATGTTCGCCGATACAATCGACGCCATGACGACGGCGCGCCCGTATCGTGGTCCGCTGAGCGAAGAGGATGTACGGGCGGAGCTAATCCGTTGTCGTGGCAAGCAGTTCGATCCCCGTATCTGTGACGCCCTCCTGGAAAGCCCGCTCTGGTCGCTGCTGTTCGCACCACCTAAGGCGTCTCGCGAAGGGCCATCCGTCCGTACCCGGTTCAGCATTGTTGCCGGCGGACGTGCTATGATGGGTGCGCGCTGAGTAGCTGCAGGCGGGCACCTGCGCGGGCCAACTCGCCTCGCAGGCATGGATGCCCGCGCCCCGCGTTGGCTATGCGAGCGGCTTCCCTGATGAACTTGCTTATCTAAGGTGCGCCGGCAACGCCAGGCCGCCGGAGATTGCGAGTTGACGCAGCGGCTCGATCAATGGACTGCGGTCACGCCTAGTCTGCGTCACGAACGGCACGAAGACTGCCCAGAACTCATCGCTGCGGCCCGCGGCCTCACAGGCCTCCGCCAACACCGAAACAAAGAAGTCGTGATCATGGTAGTGCTTCAAGTGTTGATGGAGCTCGAACATCTTGTTTATCCGGCTGTTCGATGGGGGGGGGCGTTTTAGCCTCATTTTTAGAAGCGTTTCGACGGCCATCGCGTGGGCCATTTGGCGGTAGGTGCCGTGTGCTGTGATGCGGCTCGCCAGTCGCACTAGCCGTTGGGCTTCATCATACGTGCCGCGCAGGCACGCGATGTGCGCTTGGTCCATGTAAACGTGTGCGAGGTGAACTCCATCCGAGCACCGTCCAACCCAATACATCGCACGATTATTCCACTCCGCCGCCGACGCGATATCGTCGGTCTGAAGGTGTATCTTAGTCATCCGGGCAGCGGCGCCTGCCGCCGCTCCTGCAAGTTGAAGTCGCTCGGCAATTTGAAATGCTTCGGTCGCTGCGGATTTGGCGGCATCGATGAGCCCCCCAACCTCGTAGACAATGGAAGCGTGCCTGAGACAGCGTGATAGGTTTGCGCTACTCATTGCCACGCGCGCGGTGTCTACAAGCGACCGAGCTGCGGTGACTGCCTCAGATAGATCGCCGAAAGAGCAGTTGTATACCATCAGCAGCGTATCGCGTGCAGCATGTGAACTACTTGTATTGTGAAGCAGCTCGCGTACGTGCTGGTAGAGGGCTTGAGCATGGGATGCGGAAGCTAGGTTGTCTGCTAACATAATCCCTAGTGTCGCCGCTGAGATGCGATGAGCGCTGGATGCAGCGGTGGATGCCGCACATTCCAGTAGCGTGCCGACAAGGGTCGCGGGGTGAAAGCTGCACCGCCATTTAGCTTCGAGTGCAAGTAGCTCTTCTTCGTTGTGAAAGCTCTGAGACGGATCGATCTTCCTGCGAAGGCGTGTAGTTCGTTCGAGTGATGAGAGCAACGTATCCCATTGCCCCGCGAAATAGAGCGCCATGTTTTGTTCCTGCAGCACTGGCAAGAGCTGGAGGCTGTCCGTCGCCAAGGTGGTAGCATGCTCCAGAATCCTCACCGCCTCCCCTGGCACCCCAATCTCCAACGCATGCCTCGCGCACGCCCGCAGCAACTCGAGCGCACGTTCCCGCTCCCCCACGTGACGCCAGTGCTCGGCGCACTCCCACAGCACCTCCGTAGACTTGCTCCCTTCCAGCTCCCGCTCCAACACCATCGCGGCGTGACGATGTAGGAGCGTGAGCGAGCTCTGTGAGAGCATGCGTACGGCCGTGACGCCGAGGATGTCGTGCTTGATCGATACTCGCGTCCCGTCCGACTCGATGAACCCCCGCCGCTCCAGCTCGTCCAGTGCGCCGACCAGGTCCACGCGGCGCTCGGCCAGCACGTGCTCGATCCGATCGAGCGTCGAGAGCTTCCCGAGCAGAGCGCACACCTGGAACACCCGCAGCGCGACGGGCGTCAACGCCTGCAGCCGGGTCGCGATCAGCTTCTCCAGCTCCACCGGCGCCCGATAGGCCCCGGTCGTACGCGATGAATGGAGCGCGAGCTCCATGAGATAGTACGGGTTCCCGCCCGCCGACGACACGCACCAGTTTCGGAACTCGTCGTCCCGTTCGCGGTCCGTGCCCGCCGTGATGTTCCGCCAGAGCTCGAGCATCGCGCTCTCGCGAAGCGGCGTCACGTGGACCACGACCGGCGCCGGATGCTCCGGGCCGGCGAGCCGCTCCACGACCTCCTCCCGCCGCGAGGTGAGCACAATCACGAGCTGGCGCGACTGCACCCACGGCCCGAGGTCGCGGAGAAGGGCCCAGGACGCGGCGTCGAGCCAGTGCACATCCTCGATGATCAGGAGGAGACGCGCTTCGGCGGCGATCGCGTCGAGGAGATCGAAGAGGGCGCGACGAATGAGGGCGAAGAGCAGCTCGGACTCGCGGCTGTCCGGAGAGAGCGTCGTCTCGGCCGGGTCGTGGGCGATGAGGCGCTTGAGGTACTTGATCGAGTCGGGCGAGGAGCCGAGCGCGCCACGAAGCTCGAGCAGCTTGGGCACGAGGTCCATGAAGGCCGAGAGCGGACGACGCTCGTCGTGCGCCTGACACCCCATCGTCGCCACCTGCACGCGCTGGAGGGCGGCGGCGCGCGAGACCTCCGTCGCCAGACGCGTCTTCCCGATCCCCTGCTCCCCCCACACCACGGCGATGCTCCCCTGCGCGGCCGCGGCACGCTGGAGAAGGCGCATCAGCTCCGCCATCTCCGCCTCACGCCCCACGTGCGGTGCGCGGCGCACCGGGATCGGCTCGCGTAGCCCGGGCCCGGCAATGCGACGGCGCAACGCGAGCGCGGGGCTGCCGGCGGAGTCGGCGCCGATCTCCTCGAGGTAGCGGTCGAGGATGGCGAGGGCGCGCACCTTGCTCCCCTGCATCGCCGCGGCCTCGGCGACGGCCAGGGTGGCCTCCTCGTTCAAGGGGTCGATCCCCAAACAGGTCGCCGCGAGCGATTCGGCGCGCGACCACTCGCCACGCGCACGCTTGGCCGCGATCCCGGCGACGAGCACACGCCGCAACGCGGCGCTCACGTGGTCGCGCTTGCGTTCGAGCCACTCGCTGAACGGGGCCGAGAAGGCCGGGGCGTACCCGGGGAGAAAGGGGCCGGTGATCCCGTCGGCCAGCCGCTCCAGCTCGGCCGCGCTCTGTACCGTGAGGAGCGATGCGCAGTCGCTGTGCAACGAACGCTGCGGCAGCACCACGTGCGTCCGCTCGCTGCGCAACGCCGCCCCCAAGGCGTTGAGCTTGTACAACGCCTGCCGCAAACAGTGGTTCGCACGCTGCTCCGACACGCCGGGCCAGAGCACTTCCTTCAACTCGCGCCGCGAGATCGGACGGCCACCCTCGAGCACGATGTAGAGCGCGACGGCGAAGATGGTCTCCGCCTTCGGCGTCAGCTTCGTGTCGCCCACCTCGACGACGCATTGCCCAATGCTGCGCAGTCGGATCATGACGGTCTCCTCACAGACCGAAACGACGCTCGAGCGACGAGCACCCCCAACCGCATCGTCACACGAGAGTCATATCGTACGACAATGCCGTACGACTATGGGCAATGCGGCCGGGGGGGTGGGGGGGGGTCAGGAGCCGGTGCTGCCGACGCCC
>JADGGM010000695.1 GCA_019689955.1 Gemmatimonadaceae bacterium | reverse complement strand
CATCACGGCCGAGGGGGCGTACCACAGGGGGCGCCCCCTTCGTGTTCCCAGGGGGCTCGCGGGGCGCCGCGCCGCGCGCGGGCGCCCGCGAGACGCCCGCGAGCCCTTGTGTTCCGCGGCTCCCGGGGCAGAATACGAAGAGTCCGTTGCCCTCCCCCTCCTCTCATTCACGCATGGCAGTGGCCGCAAAACAACGAAAGCGTACGAACCCCTCGCCGCCGACGAGCGTCGTCGCCGAGGCACGGCGCGGCGGGCGCCGCGCCGCCCCGGTGCGGTGGGACACCGTCAAGTCGATCCTCGGCGCCTTCGTCATCTTCCTGTTCATCCGGACCTTCCTCGTCGAGGCGTTCCACATCCCCTCCGGGAGCATGGAGCCGACGCTCCTCGTGGGGGATTTCCTCTTCGTGAACAAGGCGATCTACGGCGCGAACATCCCCTTCACGCACATCAATCTCCCCGCCTTCGCCGACCCCAAGCGTGGGAGCATCGCCGTCTACATGTCCCCCGACGCGCGCGACGGGCACCCGATCGTCGTGAAGCGGCTGGTCGGGATCCCCGGGGACACGCTGTACATGCGGAACGCGGTGCTGTACGTGAACGGGATCGCGCAGCGCCAGGGGTTCAGCACGGGCCCGGAGCTGACCACGCCCGACCTCACGAGCCCCGACTTCGACTGGCAGAAGCGGGTGGCGCTCACCAACTCGCGCTTCGGCCCCCCGCCCGCGCAGCCGACGCGCGACAACTGGGGCCCGCTCGTGGTCCCTCCGCGCCACTACTTCTCCCTCGGCGACAACCGCGACGACTCCAAGGACGCGCGCTTCTACGGGTTCGTCCCCCGGGAGAACCTGCGCGGCAAGCCCATGTTCATCTACCTGTCGATCGACTTCGATGACTGGAGCCTTCGCTGGAACCGGATCGGGAAGGTGATTCACTGACCCTTGCCGCGCGCCCCGCCTCGAGCGAGGGGCGCGTCGCGATGGGCTCACGCACGTCGCTCGTGCGTGGCCTCACCCTGCTCGGGACCGTGGCGCTGGTGGTGGGGAACATGGTGGGGACGTCGATCTACACGCTCCCCGCCTCGCTCGCCGAGTCCACGGGCCCGCTCGGGCTCGTCGCGTGGGGGCTCACCGCCGCCGGCTACCTGTTCGTCGCGCTCGTGTACGCGAGCCTCGGGGCCCGGTATCCGCGCACCGGCGGCCCCTACGTGTTCGCGCGCGAGGCGTTCGGCGAGTTCGCCGGGTTCCAGACCGTGTGGTCGTACTGGATCAGCGCCGTGATCGGGAACGCGGCGATCACGACCGGCGTGGTCGCCTACGCGATCAGCTTCTCCCCGACGCTCTCGCGGAGCGTGCCGCTCCAGTTCGCGCTGGCGCAGGGGCTGCTCTGGGGGTTGTGCCTCCTCAACGTGATCGGCGTGCGCCAGAGCGCGCGGCTCCAGATCACGATCATGTTCGCGAACCTGGTCCCCCTGCTCACCCTCTCCCTGCTGGCGCTGCGCCGCTTCGACGCGGCCAACCTGCACCCGTTCGCGCCGCACGGGGTCGGATCGCTCGCCGCGGGGGCGGCGCTCGTGGTGTGGGCGTACTCCGGGATCGAGTCGGCGACCGTGCCGGCCGAGGAGGTGCAGGCGCCGGGGCGCACGATCCGCCTCGGGACGCTCGTGGGGTATGGGCTCGGGACGCTCGCCTTTCTCACGACTGCGCTCGCCGTCGCCGGCTCGCTCCCGAACGCGGTCGTGGCGTCGACCGCGCGCCCGCTCGCGCTCGCGGTGGAGCGCGCGGTGGGGCCGGTGGGGGCGATCGTGATCAGCGTGACCGCGGTGGTGGCGGGGCTCGGCACGCTCAACGGGTGGGTGCTGATG
>JADGGM010000694.1 GCA_019689955.1 Gemmatimonadaceae bacterium | reverse complement strand
CGCGACCCGTCGGCCGAGGGCACGCTGCGCTGGGTCATGGAGCAGGGGGGCGAGATGGGGCGGCCGAGCCGGCTCGAGATCGAGGTCGACAAAGCGGCCGGCGAGGTGACCGCCGTGCGCGTGGGGGGGGAATCGGTGCTCGTCTCGGAGGGCGCGATCGCGGTGCCGTGAGCCCCGCCGCGCCCTCTACCCCAGCCGCAGGAGCTGCTGCCCCGCGCGCGTAACCGCGATCGCGCGAAGGTTCGACGACCAGATGCTCACCCGATTGCGCCCCGCGTCCTTCGCCGCGTAGAGTGCTTCGTCGGCGCGGGCGTGCAGGTCGTGCATCACGTTCTCGTCGCGGATGCGGTCGACCACGAGCCCGATGCTCACCGTGATCGGGACTTTCCCTGCCACCCCCTGGAACGGGTGCGACGCGACGCGCTCGAGGATGCGCTTGGCGACGCGGAACGCCCCCGCGGCGTTGGTCTCGGGGAGGAGCAGCATGAACTCGTCGCCCCCGGTGCGGGCGACGACGTCTCCCGCGCGCGCCACCTCGCGCAGCAGCTCGCCGATCTCCTGCACCACCGCGTCCCCGGCGAGATGGCCGAAGGTGTCGTTGATCGTCTTGAAGTAGTCGATGTCGAGGGCGACGAGCGCCAGCTCGCTCCCGTTGCGCGCCGCGCGCGAGAGCTCGCGCGTCAGGTGCTGCTCGAACCCGCGCCGGTTGTGGCACCCGCTGAGCGCGTCGGTGAGCACCAGGTTGGCCACGTGCAGGCGCACCCGGTTGTACGCGCGGCCGACGGTCGTGATCCCGTCGGGGTACAGGTCCGCGCGCACGTCGTACTCGCCGGTGAAGTCCCCTTCTTCGGCCCGCTCGAACAGCGTGACGATCCGCGCCAGCCGCTGCTTGTAGTTGCCGTAGTGCACGATGAGCGCGCCCCCGGCCACGATGAACACCGCGAGCGACCAGAGCTCCTGCAGCCAGGAGACCGCGGCGCCCTGGGCCTCGGCGGTGACGATCATCGCCAGGTACCCTGCCACGATCGCCGTCAGCGCGCCCCACGCCGGCGCGCGCCCGAAGTAGAACTCGGCGAAGTGCACGATCGCGAGCCCGAAGAGGAGCGCGCGGCCGTAGTACACGGGGGGGACCACCAGGTACGTGGTCCCGAAGACCAGCGCCACGTCGGCGAGCACCATGAGCGCGATCGCCGCGCGCCCGGCCTCGCGGGTGTAGCGCACCATGAGGCTCACCACCAGCGTGGTGAGCGCATATCCCAGCACGGTGATCGTCCCCATCGCCGGGACGGTCGGGACCACGCCGCTCAGGGCAAGCGCGCCGCCGACGCTGCCAAGCAGCACGGCGAGTCCGAGGCGGATCTGGCTCTGCCAGAGGAGCACCTCGGCGTTGGACTGTTCTGGAGTCGGAGTGGTAGTCGCTCGGCTACCGATCGAATGCGTCGACATCCCCTGCTCTCTATCGCGACAGCCCGAGCGTGTGGGGCGCAGATACCGAGAGCGGTCAGCAGCTCTGCCGGGGATGGCGGAGCGAATGAGCTCACCTTCGGTAGCCGGACGGTCTCCCTCGGAGACTCCAGGCTTTGCGGCCCCGCCTCGCGGCGGGTGTGCTCTTATCGGGTGAATTCAGGTGCTGCTGGGAACGCATCCAGCGACGATCGTGCCAGGCTCGGCAGTAGCGCGTAAGCTCTTTTGCGACAACGTGTTGAGTGAACCAGGAAGAACGCCGCCGAGCCCGCCGTATCGTGCGATGTGCGAAACCCTGGGATTATGCGAGAATTCTAATCTTTTGAGAATTCTAATCTTCAGCTCGCCGGCCGTCTACTCGAAGGTTTGCCGTAGCCCGGATGCGCGACGCCCCGCTCCGGGG
>JADGGM010000693.1 GCA_019689955.1 Gemmatimonadaceae bacterium | reverse complement strand
GTCGTAGCGCCGCGCGCTCGAGGCGCGGATCATGCGCCAGATCTCGGCGATGCGCGCGTCGGTGCGGCGCAGGTCGCTCAGCGCCTGGCGGCTCGACGGTCCGAAGTGGTGCGCGAGCTCGTCGTACTGCATGTAGGTGCTGTAGATGACGGGGACGCCGAGGTAGACGTCGAGCATGACGGCGAGTGTCTGCAGCTCGCGCACGATGACGTTGCTCAGGATGCGCACGAAGGGAAAGATCCCTTCGGCGTGCGTGGCCCGCCCCTCGAGCTGCGCGATCGCGCGCTCCCACTCTTCGCGCAGCCACTCCCACACGGATTGCACGCCCATGCGCGCGACGCGGATGGGGTGGAGGAGGATGAGGAGCGCCATCCGGGTGCCGCCGAGGCGGCGATAGATGGAGGTCCGGTCGCGCGTGGCGACGGTGAAGGCGACGGTCTGCGCGTCGCCGTCGAGGAGGTTGACGTAGCTCGATCCGCCGGCGAGCGCTCCGGGCGCGTGGATGCGGTCGCGGATATATTGCACGCCGTGCGGGGCGTTGCAGGTGATGACGCGCCGCGCGCTCTTGTCGTAGAACCGGAAGGCGGGGATGCCGCTGTTCTCGCCGTGAAAGATCCCGGCCTGGCAGTAGGGGGTGGCGGAGGGGAGCCCGCAGAACCACCGCCGCAGGTGAAAGCCGTGCTCGCGCAGGAGCCGGGCGATGGTGGGGCAGTACCCGAGCCGGATGGCGCGCCGCAGGTCGGCGTCGGCGAGGGCGTCGATCTGGAGGACGACGAGTCCGCGCCGCTCGTCGCGCGGCCGCCGCTCGCGCCGGAATGGACGATATTTGATGGCATAATACCATCGCAGCAGGGGGCCCATGCGCGGATGCGCTCGACGGTCGGGCACGGGCCCCTGGACGCTACGCTCTCCCTGCGGAGATGTCATGGACGGCACTGCCTCACTCGACGTCGTGGTCTCGTTCACCGCGGGTCTCCTCAGCTTCCTCTCCCCGTGTGTGCTGCCGCTCATCCCGAGCTATGTCACGTTCATAACGGGGATGAGCTTCGAGGAGGTCCAACGGGCGCGGCGCACGGCGCTGGTGCACGCGCTTCTGTTCATCCTGGGTTTCACCCTCATCTTCCTCGCGCTGGGGGCGACGGCAAGCGTGCTCGGCCGCGTTCTCCTGGCGGCCCGCGACTGGATCGCGCGGATCGGTGGGGCGCTGATCATCGTCTTCGGGCTCTATCTCCTGGGTATCTTCAACATCGGCGCCCTGGGACGCGAACGGCGCATCCATTTCGCCAACAAGCCGGTGGGATATCTGGGGACGGTCCTGGTCGGGGTGGCGTTCGGGGCTGGCTGGACGCCATGCGTGGGTCCGATTCTGGGGGCCATTCTGCTCTATACGTCGAGCACGGCGGACTTGGGGCGTGGGATCTGGTTGCTCTTTGCGTACTCGATGGGGCTGGCGATTCCGTTCGTGTTAGCAGCGGTGGCGATCGATCGGTTTCTGGGGACGTTTGCGCGGATACGGCCGGCTATGGTGTGGGTGAATAGGGTGAGTGGGGTTTTGCTGGTAATCGTTGGGATCTTGTTGATGACGGATTATTTCACGATCCTGGCTAGTTATTTGGAGCGGCTCACGCCGGCTGTATTGCGGACGCGGATATGATTGGCTCCTACTCGCCCCCCTCCCACGCCCCATCCTACTCGCCGACCTACTCGCCCTCCTACGACCTATCCTACTCCCGGACATGGGCGGTAGGCGGGCGTAGGATGCGTGGCAGCGTGGGCGAGTGGGGCGTGGTGTTGGGGCGCGCGGCGCGCCGACGCGCTAGGAGCGTAGGTGGGGCGTGGACCCTAGCTAGAGCGGGAGCGTGCTCTTA
>JADGGM010000692.1 GCA_019689955.1 Gemmatimonadaceae bacterium | reverse complement strand
GAAGGGGCGCGGGCGCGGCCGTCTCCTCGGGGCGCGGCGCGAGCACGTCGACCACGATCGCCGGGTCGAGCACTGCGCTCTGCGCCCGCGGCGGCTCGAGGGCGATGAGCGCGGCGCGCGCGTCGTGCACCTCGCGCGCGGCGGTCGCACCGCTGCACGCGCAGCCGAGCTGCGGCGCGAGGTCGATCACCACGCGCTCGCGCGCGACGAGGTGCTGCGCGAGCTGGACGAGATAGTCGTCCCCCTCCAGCTCCACGAGCGTCCGAGCGGCATCCACCGCGGCCACGCGTTCCGGGCTCGGCGCGCCCCCCGGCAGAGAGGTGAAACGGCGCCGGTCCGGCGGGAGCATCGAGTCGAAGTAATGCGGCTGGTCGGCGAGCGCGATGCCGCGCTCGGCGAACGCGTCGAGCAGCTCATCAGGCGCGAGCCGCGCATCGATCGCCGGGTCGTGCGCGGCGGGGCACGACCCGACGTACGTGATGTGCACGGGACGTTCGCCGTAGACCGCGCGCAGGTACCGCGCCGCCGCGACCGGTGGCGCGACGAGCGCGATCATCCACGGCGCCAGCTCGGTGCCGGCGCGGGTGAGGCGCTCGGTCACCCGCGGGCACGCGCACACGATCGCCGGCTCGCTCCCCCATTCGCGGAGCTGCTCGAGGCACCCCGCCGCGACCAGCTCATCGCCCCAGCTCGACGGGAACGCCATGTCGTAGCCCAGCGCGCGACACGCGTGCGCGAGCTGCACGGGCGACGCGGGGTGTGCGGCGAGCACTGCGTCGGCACCGAGGATGGCGACCGAAGAAGGGCGAGGGGTCGAGGGCGAGCCGCGCGACATCGAGCGAGCGAATCGGCGAATGGGTGGAGGAAGGGAATCTGTGCTGTTGATCGGCCCGCTGTCCAGGACGGCCTGTGTTTCCGGCCCGTTCATTGCGGAGGTGCAACAGGGGTGTCGCGTGCCAGCCAGGCATCGCGGCGGCAGCAATCAGTCTGTGTCACCGTAGAGACGAGCAGTGCTTGCAGTCCGAATGAAAGAAATCACCCGATTGCCCCGGGAGCAACGGGAGGCGATCGCGGCGTACGGTGCACGTACATCGTGGCCCGCGGGGTTCGTGATCTACGAGCAGAATGCCGCGGCCGATGGGGTGTTCATCGTGCTCCGAGGGCAGGTGGTGTTGCGCAACCAGGTGAGCGCGGGGCGGAGCTTCGTGCCATGGGTCGCGACGCCGGGCGAGACGTTCGGGAGCGAAGGGTTGGAGCAGCACGCGCGGTACGCGACGCACGCGCGCGCGGAGGAGGAGAGCGAGACGCTGCACCTGAGCACGACCCGTTTCAGCGCGCTGCTGCGCGAGCAGCCGGCGCATGCGCTGGCGCTGATCCGGCAGCTCATGGCCGAGCGAACCGCGTTGCTGGAGAAGTTCGGCCAGTACGCGACGCTCACCGTGGAGCAGCGCCTCATCGCGGCGTTGATTCGGATGGCGCAGAGCCGGGAGCCGCGCCCCGGCGCGGAGCCGGAGCGGTCGCCGGTGGTGCCGCGACGCCTCCTCGGGGAGCTGGTGGGGGCGACGCGCGAGTCGATCTCGCTCGTGCTCGGCCGTCTCTCGGGGGAAGGGCTCATCCAGCGCGACGGGAACGGCCTCGTGATCACCGACCTCGATCGCCTGGCCGCGCGGTTGGCGCAGCCGGGGCAGCGGGGCGGGATCGTTGTGTACGACGAACGCGGCGACACCCAGGACCGGGACAACGCGATCGCGTGATGGCCTGACCACACGATTGCGCGCGGCTGGGGGGGCGTGAGAGCTTACCGGGGCGGCACGACCGCGCCGCGCCCGACTCGCCATCACACCCCATGCGTTCACGACTCCCCACCCCTCGTCC
>JADGGM010000691.1 GCA_019689955.1 Gemmatimonadaceae bacterium | reverse complement strand
CCCCCGACCCCCTCCGATGGTCGCCCCCATCGCGTCGTGCATCACTCGATCCCCCGCCCCGCGTCCTCCAGCTCCCCGTCGCGCAGCAGCGACGCCACCGAGCTCTCCAGCCGGTCGAGCTCGAACGGCTTGGC
The DNA here is from genome assembly GCA_019689955.1 of Gemmatimonadaceae bacterium. GTDB lineage: Bacteria > Gemmatimonadota > Gemmatimonadetes > Gemmatimonadales > Gemmatimonadaceae > JADGGM01. The sequence goes on along the minus strand of JADGGM010000691.1, from coordinate 1,741 downwards.
GAGCACCGGCTGCCCGGTCGTCTCTAGGAACGCACGGCTGCTCGCGCTCACCAGGTCCCCCGTGATGAACAGCGTGCGCGCGGCGAGGCTCGGGTACTCGCGGCGCAGGATCTCGAAGAACGCCGGGCCGTCGAGCCCGCTCATGCGCAGGTCGCACACCACCACGTCGAACGACTCGCGCCGCGCCGCATCGAGCGCCGACGCGCCGTCGGGCACCGTCACCACCGAGAACCCGCGCGAGCGCGCGTAGGAGCGAATCCCGCCGTGCAGCGCCAGCTCGTCGTCCACGAACAGCATCCGCGTCCCCGCCAGCGGCGACTCCCCCACCACCGGCGCGGACGCCTCGTGCGACGAGACCTCCGCCTCGGCCGCCGCCGGGAGCGAGACGCGGAACGTCGTCCCCTCGGGACCGGTCCGCGCGATCGAGATCATCCCGCCGTGCGCCGCGACGATCCCGTAGCTCACGCTCAGCCCGAGCCCCGTCCCGTCCCGCTTCGTGGTGAAGAACGGCTCGAACACGTGCGCCCGCGCCTCCGGCGGGATCCCCGGCCCCTGGTCCGTCACCTCGAGCACCACGCGATCGCGCTCGGCATGGGTGGCCACGCGCAGCGCGCCGCCCCCCATCGGTTCCATCGCCTGGATGGCGTTCATCACCAGGTTGAGCACCACCTGCTGCAACTGCCGCGGGTCCCCCTTCACGAGCGGCAGGTCCGCCGCCAGCGCCTGCTCGCACCCGATGCCGAGCGAGCCCATCTCGTACGCCCGTAGGCGGAGCGTGCGCTCCACGAGGTCGTTGAGCTGGATCGTCTCGCTCTCGCTCTCGCTGCGCCGGGCGAAGGTGAGCAGGTCGCGCAGCACCTGGCTCGCTCGCATCGTCTCCGAGCAGATCACCTCCACCGCCTCGCGCTGGTCCGCCGTCAGCTCGCTGTCACGCTGCAGGATCTGCGCGAACGCGCTGATCGTGCACAGCGGGTTGTTGACCTCGTGCGCCACTCCGGCGACCAGCTCCCCGACCGCGGCCAGCCGCTCCGTCTCGGCCAGGCGGGCGCGCATCTCCCGCTCAGCGGTCATGTCGCGCCCGAGGATGAGGATCATCGGCGGGTCCGCCTCCGGCACCAGCCGCGCCGCGAGGGAGACGATCCGGATCCCCGCCTCGTGGCGCAGCCTCAGCTCCATGCGCGACGGCGTCCCCGCGATCACGCGCGCGAGCTCCTGGGCGAGCCGCGGCCGGTCCTCCTCGACCACGAACTCGTCGAGCGTCCGCCCCACCACCTGCAGCGGGTGCAGCCCGAGGATGTCGCGCACCGCGTCGTTCGCCTCGCGGATCCGCCCGCTCTCGAACACCGTGAGCACCGCGTCCGGGGCGACGCGGAAGAGCGTCCGGAACCGCCACTCGGCCTTGCGCAGCGTCTCCACCAGCTCCGCGTTCGCGAGCGCGACGGAGAGGAGGTCGGCCATCGCCTCCACGTACGACACCTCGTTCTCCGTGAACGAGCGCGCCGCGCGCGCGAGCAGCATCACCGCGCCGATGCACTCCCCGCGACGCTGCAGCGGGATCACCACCACCGCCCGCGTCCCCTCGGCGACCGTCACGTCCTCCGGCACCTGCGCCTCGCGCGTCGCGTCCGCGATCCACCACGCCTGCGCCGCGTACACCACGCGCCCCATCGCGCTCGCCGACACCGCGAACGTGCGCCCCGCGAGCGGCGCGCCGAGCCCCGCGGTGATCGCGATCTGGATC
>JADGGM010000690.1 GCA_019689955.1 Gemmatimonadaceae bacterium | reverse complement strand
TGGTTTAGTATACAAAAGGCGGAACAATTCCAGGGACCGTTTCGACCGCGCGGCCGCCGCGCTCCACGCCGCGCGGGGGAGGACCTCATGCCGCGCCGCCGCGCTTCCGCCGCGGCCCCCGTCTCACCGGCGCTCACGCTCGCGTTGCTCCTCGTCGCGGCCCCGGCCTGCGGCGGCAGCTCGCCAGCCGGACCCGGACCGTCCGGTGGCGGAGCGAGCGTCACGCTCTCGCGCGACTCCGTCTTCCTCCTCACCGGCGACACGGCCCGGCTCACCGCGGCCGTGCGCGACGCGGACGGACACCCGGTCTCCGACCCGACGATCTCCTGGAGCTCGAGCGCGCCCGGCGTCGCCACGGTGTCCCCCATGGGGCTGATCACGGTGCTCGCGCCGGGGGTCGCGACCATCACCGCCAGCGCGAACGGGGCGAGCGACGCGTCCACCGTGGTGGCGCACGCGGGGAGCGGGGCGCGCGTCCCCGGGATGGAGTCGTACGATCGGATCATCCCCGCGCTCATGGCGAAGTGGGGGATCCCGGGGGGCGCGGTGGCGGTGGTGAAGGACGGGCGACTCGTCTTCGCCCGCGGCTACGGCTACGCCGACACCGCCGCCCACGAGGTGGTGCGCCCCGATGCGCTCTTCCGCATCGCCTCGGTCTCCAAGCCGATCACGAGCGCGACGATCCTCTCCCTCGTGCAGAGTGGCGCGCTCTCGCTCGACGACCGCCCGTTCGCGATGCTCACCGACATCCCGGCGCTCCCGGGCGCCATCGAGGACCCGCGGCTGGACTCGATCACGGTGCGGCAGATCCTCTACCACGCGGGGGGGTGGGACCGCGATGTGAGCGGCGATCCGATGTTCATGTCATGGACGATCGCGGAGGCGACGGGCACCACGCCGCCGGCGAGCACGGAGGCGATCATCCGCTACATGCGCGGGCGCCCGCTCGACTTCGCGCCGGGGACGCGCTACGCGTACTCGAACTTCGGCTACGCGGTGCTCGGCCGCGTGATCGAGCACGTGACGGGGGAGCCGTACGAGAGCTACGTGAAGACGCACGTGCTCGCGCCGATGGGGATCACGCGCATGCGGATCGGGGGCTCGCGGCTCGCCGATCGCGCGGAGGGGGAGGTGCACTACTACGACCCGGGCACCACCGCGTCGGTGTTCTCGGGGGAGGGAACGGTGCGCTGGCCCGACGGCGGGTTCTACCTCGAGGCGATGGACGCGCACGGCGGGTGGATCGCGTCGACGATCGATCTCCTCCGCTTCCTCACGCACATCGACCCGCGCACGGCCACGACGCCGTTCCTCTCCGCGGCGACGGTCTCGACGATGCTCGCGCACCCTCCCGCGCCGCTCTGGATGGGGGCCGATGCGTGGTACGCGATGGGGTGGATGGTGCGCCCGCCGGGGGGCGACGCGAACTGGTGGCACGATGGTTCGCTCCCGGGGACGAGCACGCTCCTCGTACGCGCGTACAACGGGCTCGCGTGGGCGGCGCTGTTCAACGCGCGCGCGTCCACGGCCACGTCGAGCTTCTCGGCGGAGCTGGACGCAGCGCTGTGGACCGCGGCCGGCGGGGTGACGGCGTGGCCGTCGGGCGATCTCTTCGGCGCGTACCCCTGAGGGGTGCGCGCCGGGGGACTCGTCGCGCTAGTTCTGGAAGCGCTTCCCCGCGCGCCGATAGCTCGCCACGACGCCGGGGAGGTACCGCGCAACCGGCGTGTACTCGAGGCCGAGCGCGTGGCAGGCGTGCGAGCCGTCGACGACAAAACCGGTCGTGGTGAAGCGGGCTTCTTCGAGGGAGATGCGCGGGCGCGTCCTGGTGAACGTCGCCAGCGCCGAGGAGAGCGCGGCGGTGCCGACCGCCAGC
>JADGGM010000689.1 GCA_019689955.1 Gemmatimonadaceae bacterium | reverse complement strand
TACGCCTTCGGCGGCCGCGTCAGATGTTTATATGAGACCGGGGGGGGGGGGGGGGGCGGCTCTGGACATCCGCGGTACCGTTTGCCACGCTTCGAGCGACGAGACCCATACCTCGGAGGATTCTCCCCTCGTGTCGACGCCCCCCTTGGAGAGGGACCGCGCGCGCGGCGCGTCCTCTCACTCACCCACCGCCGCTCCGTCCGCCGGCTCGTCGGATGACCGCCCCGCATCGCCCGACTCGCGCGCTCGCGCCCGCACGCGTCGCGAGTTCCTCGGCGCATCGGGCGCGGTGCTCGCGTGGGCGATCGTGGGGCGCGGCCCGGCCGTGCACCTGCCGTCGCGCAAGCGGTACGACATCGTGATCCGCGGCGGCTCCGTGCTCGACGGCACCGGCCGCGCCGCGGTCGATGCGGACGTCGCCATCACCGGCGCTCGCATCGCCGCCGTCGCTCCACGCGTGGGCGATGACGCGCGCCTCGTGATCGACGCGCACGACCTCACCGTCGCCCCCGGGTTCATCGACATCCACTCGCACGCCGACGGCACGCTGTTCCGCGACCCCCGCGCCGAGTCGGTCATCCGGCAAGGAGTGACGACGGTGGTCATCGGGCAGGACGGCTCCTCGCGCGCGCCCGAGCGCATCGATGAAGCCTCGGCCGCCGCGCACGGTGCGAACGTCGGCGGGACCGCTGCCGCCGGATCGATCGGCGACGTGCTGCGCCGCGTCGACGACCTGCCGAGCGCCGTGAACGTCGCCAGCATGGTGGGGCTCGGCACCGTGCGCCACGTCGTCGTCGGCGACGCCGATCGCCCCGCGACCGCGGCGGAGCTCGCACGCATGGTCGCGCTCGTGGAGCAGGCCCTCGCCTCGGGAGCGTGCGGCGCTTCGTCGGGGCTCGAATACACGCCCGGCGCCTTCGCCTCGCGCGAGGAGCTGATCGCCCTCTGTCGCCCCCTCGCCGCGCGCGGGCTGCCGTACGCCACGCACATGCGCAACGAGGACGACCGCCTGCTCGAGGCGATCGACGAAGCGATCGCCGTCGCGCGCGGCGCCGGGTGCCCGCTGCAGATCTCGCACCTCAAGACCGAGGGGGAGCGCAACTGGGGGAAGCTCGACGATGCGTTCGCGCGCATCGAGGGCGCCAAGCGTGGCGGACTGGATGTCACGTTCGATCGGTATCCGTACGTGGCGTACCAGACCGACCTCGGCAACCTGTTCCCGAAGTGGGCCGAGGACGGCGGGACCGACGCCTTCCTCGCGCGCCTCGCCGACTCCGCGCTCACCGCGAAGCTGCGGGGGGCGGTGCTGGAGAAGGTCGCGATGCTCGGCGGGTGGGACAACGTGCTCATCTCGTCGGTCGCCGACTCCGCGGACCGGCGCGCGGAAGGGGCGCGTCTCGGGAGCTACGCGAAGCAGCTCGGGGAGGACCCGTACGACGTGACCGTCGGGCTCCTCACGCGGAGCCGCGGGGACGTGGGGATGGTGGGGTTCGGGATGGTGGAGAAGAACCTCGCGCGGATCCTCGCGCACCCCTTGGGGATGGTATGTAGCGACGGCGGCGCCTTCGCGCTCGACGGCCCCGCGCACGTGGGGCATCCGCATCCGCGGTCGCTCGGCACCTTCGCGCGCGTGCTCGGTCGGTACGTGCGCGAGGAGCACGTGCTGACGCTCCCGCAGGCGGTCCACAAGATGACCGGGTTCCCGGCGTGGCGGATCGGGCTTCGCGACCGCGGGACGCTCGCGGTGGGGAAGGCGGCGGACGTGGTGGTGTTCGACCCGGCGACCGTACGCGACCGGGCAACGTTCACGGAGCCGTTCCAGTACGCGGAAGGGGTGAAGGTGGTCGTGGTGAATGGGGAGGTGGCGCTGCGGGATGG
>JADGGM010000688.1 GCA_019689955.1 Gemmatimonadaceae bacterium | reverse complement strand
ATGTAGCTCCGGCTCGTGGGGTCGGAGATGTGTATACGACACAGGTAGCGCTCGTTCAGGGCGCGGTACAGCCGCGCGAGCAGCGGCCCCAGAAGCCCCGAGAAGCGCAGCGAGAGGACGACCCGGCTCCCCTCCGGCGTCGGCTCGATCTCGTGCCCCCCGGCCACACGGAGCCCGGGGCTGCGCAGCACCCAGGTGAAGTTGCGCCCCTCGGTCAGCTCCGTGACCTCCCACACGCCCGGCCGCAGCTTGGGCTGGCGCATGTGCGCCCGGCTCCCCACGCGAAGGGGACCCGTGTCCAACAGCCGCACGCTCATCATCGTCGGCGACCACTCCGGCCAGCGCTCGACATCGCGCATCACCGCCCACACCCGCTCGGGCGGCGCTTGAATCTCGATGGTGGTGCTGAAGTACGTCATGGACAGTCGGTGTGAAACGGTTCGCGGGGCCCCACGTCCGGGCGGCTCACTCGTGGTTGCTCGGATGTGTTGTAGAATTACAATTCGGCATGGCGAACGGCACCCCTCTCCCCCCACTCGTCTCGACGGAGTGGCTCGCGGCGCACCTCGGCGCGCCCAACCTGCGCGTCGTCGACGGCTCCTGGTACCTCCCGAGCGACGGGCGCGACCCCGCGCGCGAGTACGAGACGGCGCACATCCCCGGCGCGGTGTTCTTCGACCTCGACGCGTCGAGCGATCAATCGAGCTCGCTGCCACACATGCTCCCACCGGCCGAAACGTTCGCGGAACGGATGAGCGCCCTCGGGCTCGACGACGCGAACGACATCGTCGTCTACGACGGCTCGGGGACGAACCTGAGCGCGCCGCGCGTGTGGTGGATGCTGCGCACGTTCGGGCACCGCTCCGTGGCGGTGCTCGACGGCGGGCTCGGCAAGTGGCGCGCCGAAGGGCGACCGCTCGAGTCGGGACGGGTGACCCTGCCGCGCGGCAGGTTCACCGCGCGCCTCGACGCGCGCCGCGTCCGCGACCTCGATGCGATGCGGGCGAACGTGGAGCACCCGCGGGCGCAGATGATCGACGCTCGCCCCGCCGCCCGCTTCGCCGGCACGGCGCCGGAGCCCCGCCCGGGGATCCGCGGCGGACACATCCCCGGGAGCCGCAACCTGCCGTACACCGCGCTCGTGACCCCGGAGGGGACGATGCTCCCCGCCGACGCGCTCCGCCGCGCCTTCGAGACGATCGGCGTCGACGTCACCCGCCCGATCGTCGTGAGCTGCGGGTCCGGGACGAGCGCGTGCAACCTCGCGCTCGCCCTGGAGCTCCTCGGCGCGCCGGATGTCGCGGTGTACGACGGGAGCTGGACCGAGTGGGGAGGGCGCCCCGACACCCCGGTCGAGACCGGGCTGCCGCGTCAGTGACCGGGGTGATATTCGCGCTCGGTGTGCCCTCGTAGCTGCGACCGGTAGAAGTACACCTCGCGCAGGTTCCCCGTGCTGTACCGCTCCGCCTCGTCGTTGAAGTGGGGCGACTCCGGGTGCCCGCTCTCCCCGCCGGCGGTGACGGCCCGCGCCCGCACGCTGTCGCCGAACTCCACGACGGCGACGAAGCTGTTGCCGCTGGTCCCGTACCACTTCTTGGTCCCGGGATACGGGCGCGCCCCGAACGCCGCGAGCGAGCCCCACACCGACGACGTGAAGCCCACCGGGATGCTCGGCTTCGAGTCGTCGAACCGCTGGACGATGTCCCCGGTGAGCCGCTGGAAGCGGTTGATCTCCCCCCACGGCGTCCGCCACGTCCCGAAGTCGGCGGTGAGGCGGTCCGTCGCCACGACGAGCGCCTGGAGCCGCTCGTCCGCCGTCGCGCGCGCGACCATGTACTCCTCGGTGGGGAGACCGACGGCGCTCGCGATCTTCTGGGGCGAGGC
>JADGGM010000687.1 GCA_019689955.1 Gemmatimonadaceae bacterium | reverse complement strand
GTGTGCGCGAATGGGGGTGTGGGGCGTGGAGTTCCGGGCATAGCGGCGTAGGACGTGGGAGGCGCTGCGGACTAACACCATGTTGTTCAAATCCGCGTTCCCCTCCCCGCCCTACTCGCGCACACCACGGTCCAGTTCCGGTTCTACGCACCCACGCTCAAGCGCCACGCCCAAGCCACCATCCCACGCATCCCAGCCAACCCACGCGGCCAGATGCCGACGCTCCCGCTCTAGCCAGGGTCTACGCCCCACCTACGTTCCAGCGCGTCGGCGTGCCGCGCGCCCCACACTACGCTCCACTCGCCCACGCTGCTACGCATCCCACGCCCGCCTACCGCCCACGTCCGGGAGTACGGGAGTGGGATGGGTCGTGGGAAGGCGAGTAGGATAGGTCGTGGGAAGGGGAGTGGTGCTTAGGACCGCGCCACCGATCGCCATTCCGCACGCCACTCGCACGTCATTTCGCCGCGGCCACTACAGCGCACGTGGTCGATCGAAATCCCACTCACCCCCATCAGCGCCAGCAGCTCACGCAGGAACGACTCGTAGTACGCGCATCCCGCCCCGCGCGGCGCGCTGTCCACCGTCGTCGAGCACGGGACCTCGAGCAGGAGGAACGAGCCGAGGCGGCGTACGGAACCGTTCAGATATCGGTCCGCGATCTTCTGGACCTGGCGGAGCGCGATCGGGCGGGCGAGGAGCGACGGGAGCGTCGCGATCAGGTTGCGCGTGAAGCCCGGGATAGCCTCGTACGTCTGCGCCGCCAGGTAGCGGCCAGCCGCCCGGAACACCGCCTCCGCGTCCGGGCGGCGGCCGATCAGCTTCGCGATCCCTACGGCCTCCTCGTAGACCGTCCGTTGGCGGCGCTTCGCCGCATCCGCGTAGCGGCGGATCTGCGCGTAGACCGTCTCGCTCAGCCCCAAGCGCTTGTTCCGCAACTCGGGGACGAATTCCGCGTCGAGATCGCCGTCCGGGCTATCGACGTTGCGCACCGCTTCGAGAAAGCTCAGCGGGAGGAGCGCGTCGACCGTGGTTGACATGGATTCGGAGGGGGGGCCGGAAGCGAGAAGGCAGTCCAAGAAGCTAATTTCCCCCCTGGAACCGTTCAAGCGCGGGAACATCGACCCGGCTCGGGCGCTTCACCTACAAGAGCGATACGCTATAATTGCAGCGAGCACCGCTCGCGGCACTTCACCCCGGCCACACCCGGCAGGGCACGTGCGAGGCAGGGCGCAGTCGTCCGGTGCCCATTCGCGCGCTCGAGGCAACAACACATCATGCTTCGCAACCCGCCGAGATGACTCGATCCGCATCGCAAGGCGATACACCGGCCATGACGTGCGCGTCCGTCCTCGAGAAGATCTACGAGTATCTGGACGGAGAGCTGACCGCCGATGTGGAGCAGCGCATCCGCGAGCACCTCGCCGTGTGCCAGAGCTGCTTTCCGCATTTCCGGCACGAAGAGGTGTTTCTTCGGTTCATCGAGCGGCGCGCGCAGATCGTCGCCGCGCCGCCGTCGCTGCGGCGCCGGATCATGCAGATGCTGGTAAACGAGGAAGCGGCGCGTCGCCCGGAGTGATCGTCCGGACCGCGGCGGGGCTCGCGCTCGCAGCGGCCATCGCCGCCGTCGCCCGGCGCCAGCGCACGCTCGACCGCTCCGGCGCCATCGCCGCCGTCGTCGTCGGGACACTCGCCGTGGCCGCCGGGTGGCGATGGGGGATCCTCCTCATCGCCTTCTTCGTCACCTCCACCGCCCTCTCGCGCCTCCGCGCCGAAGCCAAAGCGCGTCGGCTGCACACCATCGTCGCCAAGGGCGGGGAGCGCGACGCCGTCCAGGTGCTCGCCAACGGCGCCCCCTTCGCCCTCGCCGCCGCCCTCTCCCTCCTCACC
>JADGGM010000686.1 GCA_019689955.1 Gemmatimonadaceae bacterium | reverse complement strand
ATCTATGAGTCGCCGCACAGCGTGGACGTGAACGGGACCCGGATCCTCCTCGTGCACGACCTGGGGGAGGTGGGGGATCGCTCCGTGACCGGCCACGCGATCGTGATCCACGGCTGCACGCACCGTTGCCGCATGGAGACGAGCGGCGACACCCTGCTCGTGAATCCCGGCGAGGGGTGCGGGTGGCTCTTCGGCAAGCCCTCGGCCGCGGTGCTCGACCTCGACACCCGGCACGTGGAGTTTCTCACCCTGGACGGCCCCGAGTGGCGGTGGTGACGTGTCGTCGCGCATCCTGATTCTCGACTACGGCTCGCAGTTCACGCAGCTCATCGCGCGTCGCGTGCGCGAGGCGCGCGTGTACTCGGAGATCCACCCGCCCACGCGTTCGGTCGACTGGATCCGCGAGTGGAAGCCGACGGGGATCATCCTGAGCGGCGGCCCGAGCTCGGTGTACGAGGAGAACGTCCCCTCGGCCGACCCCGCGATCCTCGACATCGCTCCGGTGCTCGGGATCTGTTACGGGATGCAGCTCATCAACAAGCTCGAGGGCGGGGAGACGGTGGGCGGCCGCCGCGAGTACGGCCGCGCCGAGCTCGAGGTGCTCACCCCGGACCCGCTCTTCGCCGGATTCTCACCCGGCGAGCAGATGACCGTGTGGGCGAGCCACGGCGACCACGTGGCCAAGGCGCCCCCAAACTACGAGGTGACCGCGCGCAGCGACAGCGCGCCGATCGTCGCCTTTCACAGCCGCGTGCGGCCGGTGTACGGCGTGCTCTTCCACCCCGAGGTGCACCACACGCCGCGCGGCGGCGAGATCATCTCGAACTTCCTCTTCGAGGTGTGCAAGGCCGAGCCCTCGTGGACCGCGGGGGCGTTCATCGAGGAGGAGATCGCGCGCATCCGCGAGCGCGTGGGCGCCAAGCGCGCGATCTGCGGGCTCTCGGGCGGGGTGGACTCGTCGGTGGCCGCGGCGCTCGTGCACCGCGCGATCGGGAGCCAGCTCACCTGCATCTTCGTGGACCACGGGCTCCTGCGACTGCACGAGCGCGAGCAGGTGGAGCGTACCTTCCGCGCGAACCTCGGTATCGACCTCGTCACCGTCGACGCCGCGGACCGCTTCCTGTCGGTGCTGAAGGGGGTCGAGGACCCGGAGGAGAAGCGGCGCCGCATCGGGCACACGTTCATCGACGTGTTCGAGGAGGCGGCGAACGCCGTGGGCCCGGACGTCGAGTTCCTCGTGCAGGGGACGCTTTACCCCGACGTGATCGAGTCCGTCTCGCCGCGCGGCGGCCCGTCGGTGACGATCAAGACCCACCACAACGTGGGCGGGCTCAAGCCCGGGATGACGTTCAAGCTGATCGAGCCGCTGCGCGAGCTGTTCAAGGACGAGGTGCGGCAGGTGGGGCGCGAGCTCGGCCTCCCCGAGGAGATGGTCGGGCGGCACCCCTTCCCGGGCCCGGGGCTCGCGATCCGCATCCTGGGCGACGTCACGCGCGAGAAGCTCGACGTGCTCCGCAAGGCGGACGCGATCTACCTCGACGGGATCCGCGAGGCCGGGCTGTACGATGACATCTGGCAGGCGTTCGCGGTCCTGCTCCCCGTGCGCAGCGTCGGTGTGATGGGGGACGCGCGAACCTACGAGAACGCGATCGCGCTCCGCGCGGTGACCAGCGCCGACGGGATGACCGCTGACTGGTACCCCTTCCCCCACGACGTGCTCGCCGAGATCTCCAACCGGATCATCAACGAGGTGCAGGGGGTGAACCGGGTGGTGTACGACGTGAGCTCCAAGCCCCCGGCGACGATCGAGTGGGAATGATTCCACGTCCGGCAGCTGCCGGCAGGATCAGGCACCAGACACACCTAAGCCCGCGTCACTGCGGGCTTTTTTGTGCTTTCAACCTGGCACGGA
>JADGGM010000685.1 GCA_019689955.1 Gemmatimonadaceae bacterium | reverse complement strand
CCCCCCCCATAACCCCCCGGGCCCGCCGGGGGGGGCGCCCCCCCCCACCGCGGGGGGCGCCGCGTCTCCGTTCGACATGTCCGATTCCCTCTCTGCCTGGTTTCTCGGCCCGCGCGCCGAGAACGCCGAGCTGTTGGAGCGCCTCGTCACCGAAGCGCTCCGTGACCACGTCTTCTGGCGGCGCAACTACCACCCCGAGGATGGCTTCACCATCCGCGAGCAGGACAAGCGGAGCGAGGGGTACGAGAGCGCCGTCGCCACGCTCACGCAGGAGCTGATGGGGCTCCTGGCGGAGCTCAAGCGCGGTGTCCCGTTCTTCAGTGGGCGCTACAAGGGGCACATGTGCGCCGAACAGACCATCGCCGCGCAGATCGGCTACTTCGCGGCGATGCTATACAACCCGAACAACGTCTCCAACGAAGCCTCCCCCGTCACCACGCGGTTGGAGCTCGAGGTAGCGGCGCAGCTCGCGCGCATGATCGGGTACGATCCCGCGCGCTCGTGGGGGCACCTCACCTCCGGGGGGACGGTCGCCAACTTCGAGGCGCTCTGGATCGCGCGGAACATCTACTACTTCCCCCTCGCCGCCGCCGGGGCGGCGGGGGCGCTCGGACTCTCGCTCAGCGTGGAGACCCCGCGTGGCGAGCGGAAGCCGGTCGACCGGATGTCGCTGTGGGAGCTGGTGAACGTACGCGGCGAGGCCGCGCTCGACCTCTGGGCCGCGCTGTGGAGCGCGGGGCCGGCGAAGGAGATCCAGCGCGCGCTGAGCGACCATTCGCTCTCCACCGTCGGGTACCAGGATTACGGGCGCCGCATCGAGCGCGCCTACGGCGATCCGCTCCCGGCGAGCGTGGTGCTTGTCCCGGCGACCGCGCACTACTCGTGGGAGAAGATCGTGCGCGCGCTGGGGATCGGGTCGAACCAGCTCGTCGTCGTCCCCGTCGACGCGCACTACCGCATGGATCCCGATGCGCTCTGGGCGACGGTGCGCGACCTCACCGCACGGCGCGTTCCGATCATGGCGTGCGTGAGCGTGTGCGGCACCACCGAGGAGAGCGCGATCGACCGGCTCGACGCGGTGCTCGACGTGCGCGCGCGCGCCGAGCGGGAGCTGGGCGCCACCTTCCACGTGCACTCCGACGCGTGCTACGGCGGCTACGTCGCCGCGGTGACGTGGCGGAAGGACGGCACCCGGCGCACGGCCCGGGAGATCGCGGCCGCCGTGGGGCACGACTGGCCGGACGACGCGTGGCTCCGCGCCGTGGAAGCGCTCGGCCGAGCCGACTCCGTATCTATCGACCCGCACAAGCTCGGCTACGTCCCCTATCCTGCCGGCGCCTTCCTGCTGCGCGACCGGCGGGCGCGCGAGCTCGTGGCCGTAGATCCCCCGTACATCATCCCCACCCAGGGGCTGCACTCGTCCGAGGACCTCGTGCTCGGGCGGTTCATCTTCGAGGGGTCGAAGCCCGGGGCCGCCGCCGCCGCGGTCTGGCTGAGCCACAAGGTGCTCCCCCTCGACGAGCGGGGGTATGGCGTACTGATCGAGCGGACCATGGCGGGGGCGCGGCGGCTCCACGCCGCGCTCGCCACCGCGGATCTCGGGGCGTTCCGGATCGTCCTCCTCCCGCCCCCCGACATCAACATCGTCTGCTACGTGCTGCACCACCCGTCGCTGACGACGCTCGAGCAGGTGAACACGTTCAACGAACAGGTGTACGACCGCATGAGCCTCAGCCGCCCCGGGGCCGCGCCGCCGTACATCATCACGCGCACCCGCTTCCAGTCGCCGATGTACGACGGCGCCGTGGCCCCGATCCTGGAGCGGCTGGGCGTGTGCGATGCTGCGACATGGAAGGCCGGTGGCGGCGCCGGGCTGGTCGTGCTGCGCTCGACGGTGATGGACCCCTTCCTCGT
>JADGGM010000684.1 GCA_019689955.1 Gemmatimonadaceae bacterium | reverse complement strand
TGCCGGCCCCCCGCGCGCCACGCCTCATGCGAAAGGGGGGACTCGAACCCCCACGGGTTGCCCCACTGGATCCTAAGTCCAGCGCGTCTACCAGTTCCGCCACTCTCGCGCCCGTCACTCCAAGCTACCGAGCCCGGGGGCGCTTGGCCAGCCACCGCACCACGCTCCCTCCGCGCTCACCCCCTCAAAACGACGCCGGCCCGGCGAGCACACTCGCCAGGCCGGCATCCGACCTCATGATCTCACCCTCGCGCCTCAGCCGCCGACGCGCAGGTTCACCACGAAGGTCTGCTTGGCGTCGGTGTTGTACGCGAGCAAGCTGACTACGTCGCCGTCGTGCACCTTGGCGAGCGCGGCGTCCAGGTCCGCCTCGGTGCGCACCGCGCGCTGGACGGGGCTCAGCACCTTGACGATGATGTTCCCCGGCGCGAGCTGCCGGTACGCCGGCCCGTTCACGTCGACGTCCGTCACCTGGAGGCCGCGCATCGATTCGGAGATCGAGGCACGGCTCGCCTCGCCGGCCGTGATCGGCTCCACCGAGATCCCGAGCTTGTCGTAGCTCGCCGGACGGCGCTCGCTGCTCGCCTCGTCGTCATCGTTGCTCGCGACCTGCGTGTCCGACGGCGCCTCGGCGAGCTTCACCTTGAAGTCCAACTGCTTGCCGTACCGCATCACCGTGACGGTCACCGTCTCGCCCGGATGGTGCGCGCGGATGAGCCGCTGGAGCTGCGCGACGCGGTCGATGTCCTTGCCGTCGAGCTTGATGATCACGTCGCCCGGTTGGATCCCCGCGCGCGCGGCCGGGCTGTCGAGCCCCGGCGTCGCGCCGCCCACGAGCGCGCCGCGAATCTCCGTGAGCCCCGCGGCCTGCGCGTCGGCCGGCCCCACATCCTGGATCGACACGCCGAGGATCGCCCGGCGCACCCGGTGATACTGGATCAGGTCGTCCATCACGCTCTTGGCGAGCGTGATCGGGATGGCGAAGCCGTAGCCGGAGTAGAAGCCGGTCTGGCTCGCGATCGCGCTGTTGATCCCGATCACCTCGCCGGCGGTGTTCACGAGCGGGCCGCCGGAGTTGCCGGGGTTGATCGCCGCGTCGGTCTGGATGTAGTCGACGATCGCGTACTGGCTCTGGTACAGGTTGCGGAGGCTCCCGCTCCGCCCCTTGGCGCTGATGATCCCCGCCGTCACGGTGAAGTCGAGGCCGAGCGGGTTCCCGATCGCCAGCACCCACTGCCCCACACGCGCCTGCGTGTCGTCACCCAGCGGGGCGGTGGGGAAGTTCGAGCCGTCGATCTTGATCACCGCGATGTCCGTGGTCGGATCGCGCCCCACCACCTTCGCCTTGAAGACGCGCTTGTCGAACAGGGTGACCGTCACCTTGTCCGCGTCGGCGACCACGTGGTTGTTGGTGAGGATGTAGCCGTCGGGGGAGACGATGAACCCCGAGCCGCTCCCCTCGACCGGCTGGGTGCGGTTGGGCTCGAACTGGCGGAAGAAGTCCTCGAGCCCGGGCGGGAGGTTCTGCCCCCGCGGGCGCCGGATCTCGCGCGGGCCGCGCTCGGTTTGAATGTAGACGACGGTCGGCTCGACGTGCTCCGCGATCGACACGAACCCATTGCTGAGGTCGTTGACCGACTGGACCACGCGAGGGGAGGGCTTGGACGACTGCGCTCGTTGCTGTGCGTACCCGAACGGGGTGAGGTTGAGCCCCGCAGCCACGAGGAGTCCGCCCACGAACGCGGCCACGGCAACCAACCCGAGAAGCCCGGGTCGCATGCGCGAGAAGGCTCGAGACGACATACGCAGATTCCGCTCGTTGGGAGACAAGAGATGTACACTGCGGTGCGCCGCGGGGTTTCCGGGGCGCCCGACGACGCGGCCCCCCCGGGCGGCGGCCCCCGCACCCCCCCACACCC
>JADGGM010000019.1 GCA_019689955.1 Gemmatimonadaceae bacterium | reverse complement strand
GGCCGGCAGGGCCGTGCGGCACGCGGGGCACGACGCCGTGCTCGCCGAAGCGCGGGCGCTCTGCGTCCGCGCGCTGCGCGAGGCGCCCGCCGTCGACGCCGCGCTCCGGGCGCGCGAGCGTGAGATCGCCGCGCACGGCTACGACCCCACCGTTGCGCACGTGAACGGCCTCTCCCTCGTCTTCGACACCACCAACGGCGCGCGGCGCCGGATCCCGATCGCCGTCGCTGCCGCGGCCGCGGACGACCCGGCGACGACGCTCGAGGCCAACGTCCTCCTCCGCCCCGTGGCCGAGCGCGCCGTGCTCCCCTCCGTGGCCTACGTCGCCGGACCGAGCGAGATCGCGTACTTCGCGCAGACGAGCGCCGTGGCCGCGGCGCTGGGCGCGACCATGCCGATCGTCGTGCCGCGCTGGTCCGGCGTCATCGTCGAGCCGCACATCCGGCGCATCCTCGACCGGTACGGCCTCGCGCCCGACGACCTGCGCGACCCGCACGCCGCGCTCGGCCGGCTCGCGCGCGAGCGGCTCCCGCGCGAGGTGCGCGACGCGCTCGCGCGCTATCGCGCGGCGCTCGAGGAGAGCGCGGCGCGCCTCGCGCGCGCCATCGCCGCCGAGGAGCACCCGCTCCTCCCCGACGCGGTCCCCGAAGGCGCGCGGCGCAGCATCCAGCATCGCCTCGACCGCCTCGAGCGGCGCGTCGTCGCCGCAGCGAAGCGGCGCGAGGAGGAGCTCGTGCGCGACCTCGACACCGCGCGCGCGGCGCTCTTCCCGCTCGGGAAGCCGCAGGAGCGCGTGCTCAATCTCATCCCCATGCTCGCGCGGCACGGCCCGCCGCTCCTCGACGCGATGCTCGAGCGCGCCCGCGAGCACGCCGCACAGTTTGCGCCCCAGGGTGCCGCCCGATCCGTCGCCGCCTTCGACCACGCCGGTGACCACCGCTAGCGCGCCGGAACGCACGACGACACGACGCGCGGAACGGACCGGCGGCTTTGCAGTGCTCGTGGCCACGGGCATCCTGCTGAGCCGCATCGCCGGGCTCGTCCGGCAGCGCTTCCTCGGGCACTTCCTCGGCCTGGGCGACGCGGCCGACGCGTTCAACGCGGCCTTCCGCATCCCCAACGTCCTGCAGAACCTGTTCGGCGAAGGGGTGCTCTCCGCCTCGTTCATCCCCGTCTACGCCCGCCTCCTCGCGGAAGGGGACGAGAAGGAGGCGACGCACGTGGCCGGCGCCGTCGCGGCGCTTCTGGGAGCGATCACGGCGGTGCTCGTGCTCGTCGGCGTGCTCGTGACACCGTGGCTCATCGATCTCATCGCCCCGGGCTTCCACGGCGCCAAACGCGAGCTCACGATCCAGCTCGTGCGCATCTTCTTCCCCGGCGCCGGGCTCCTCGTGATGTCGGCGTGGTGCCTCGGGGTGCTCAACAGCCACCGCCGGTTCTTCCTCTCGTACGCCGCGCCGATCATGTGGAACGCGGCGATCATCGCCGCGCTCGTGGCGTTCGGCGGGCGCGTGGGGCCGTTCCCGCTCGCGGTGGCGGTGGCCTGGGGCGCGGTGGCGGGGAGCGCGCTACAGCTCCTCGTGCAGCTCCCCACGGTGCTCCGCGTCCTCCCGCACTTCCGCCCCGTGCTCGATGCCACGTCGCGCAACGTGCGCACGGTGATCCGGAACTTCGGCCCCGTGTTCGTGGGACGCGGGGTGGTGCAGATCAGCGGGTACGTGGACGTGCTCCTCGCCACGCTCCTCCCCGCGGGGGCGACGGCGGGGCTCATGACGGCGCAGACGTTGTACATGCTCCCCGTGAGCCTCTTCGGCATGTCCGTCTCGGCCGCCGAGCTGCCGACGATGTCGAGCGCGGTGGGGGATGCGACGGAGGTGGCGTCGTACCTCCGACTGCGGCTCGACGCGGGGCTCCGGCGCATCGCGTTCCTCGTCGTCCCCTCGGCGGTGGCGTTCCTCGCGCTCGGCGACGTGCTCGTGGGCGCGCTGTATCAGACCGGTCGTTTCACGCGCGCGGACAGTGTGTACGTGTGGGGGATCCTCGGCGGCGCCGGCGTGGGGTTGCTCGCGTCGACCATGGGGCGGCTCTACTCGTCGGCGTACTACGCGCTGCACGACACGCGGACGCCGCTCCGCTTCGCCGTGGTGCGCGTGGTGCTCACGACCGGGCTCGGCTATCTGTTCGCGATCCCGCTCCCCCCGCTCCTCGGGCTCGATCCGCGGTGGGGCGCCGCGGGGCTCACCGCCTCGGCCGGCGTGGCCGCGTGGGTGGAGTTCACGCTGCTCCGGCTGACGCTCAACCGTCGCATCGGCCGCACCGGGGTCCCGGGGACGTTCGTGGCGACACTGTGGTTCGCGGCGGCGCTCGGCGCGGCTGCGGCGTGGGGGGTGAAGCTCGCCCTCGGCGTGGCGCACCCGATCGGGCTCGCGGTCGCGGCGCTCGCGCCGTTCGGGCTCGTGTACTTCGGCGTCACCTCCGCGTTCGGCATCGCCGAGGCACGCACCATCGTGCGCGCCGTTCTGCGCGCGCGGCGGTGAGCTCGCCGCGGACCCCGCGGTTATATTTCAACTGGGTCGGGCCCGGCCGCGCCCGCCGTTGAGCCATGCCGATGATCGAAGCTCCCGAGCACGTCGCCCTCAAGATCGCGCACCTCCCCGAGTCGCCCGGCGTCTACCTCTGGAAGGACGCCCAGGGCGTGGTGCTGTACGTCGGGAAGGCCAAGCGCCTTCGCTCGCGCGTGCGGAGCTACTACACGAGCGATCACCAGGAGAGCGTGAAGACGCGCGCCCTCATGCGGCAGGTACGCGACCTCGAGACGATCGTCGTCCCCTCCGAGGCGCACGCGCTCATCCTCGAGGCCAACCTCATCAAGGAGCACCACCCGCGCTTCAACATCGCGCTCCGCGACGACAAGTCGTACCCGTACATCAAGGTCACGGTGCAGGAGCCCTTCCCGCGCGTGCTCGTCACCCGCCGGCTGGTAAACGACGGCGGGCGCTACTTCGGTCCGTACACCGACGTGGGGGCCATGCGCCGCGCGCTGAACGTGGTGAAGCGCATCTTCACGGTCCGCTCCTGCAACCACGACATGCCGCGCGAGATGCCCGAGCGCCCGTGTCTCGACTATCACATCGGGCGGTGCAAGGCGCCGTGCATCCTGGCGCAGACGCAGGCCGAGTACCGCGCGATGATCGACGAGGTGGTCCTGTACCTGGACGGCCGCGCCGATGAGGTCACGCGGCGGGTGCGCGAGCGCATGGAGGAGGCGGCCGCGCGGCTCGACTTCGAGCGCGCGGCGGAGCTGCGCGACGTGCTGCACCACCTCGAGCGCCTCGAGGAGCCGACGGTCGTCGTGGAGGTGGACGGCGGGGACCGCGACGTGATCGGCTACGCGCGCGATGGAAACGAGGCGTGCGTGACGATCCTCCGGATCCGCGCGGGGAAGCTCCTCGCGCGCGACCACCAGTTCCTGGAGAACCTCGAGGAGGAGCCCGACCCGGCGGTGCTCGCGGCCTATCTGGTGCGGGCGTACCTCCCGGCCGAGGAGCGCGCGGCCGAGCTGCTCGTCCCGTTCGACTTCGACGACCGGGAGCTGATCGAAGGGTCGCTCCCGGGGACGCGCGTGTGGGTGCCGCAGCGCGGGGCGCGCCGGCAGCTCATCGACCTCGCCGAGCAGAACGCGCGGCACCTGCTCGAGGAGCAGAAGCTGGCGACCTTCGAGGCCGACGAGCGCGCCGCGGACCCGGTGTACGAGCTGCAGCGCGAGCTCGGGCTACAGACCGTCCCGCGCTCCCTCGTCTGCTTCGACATCTCCACCGCGCAGGGGACGGACACCGTCGCCTCGTGCGTGTGGTTCGAGAACGGGCGCCCCAAACGCGCCGAGTACCGCAAGTTCAAGATCAAGACCGTCGAGGGGACCGACGACTTCGCCTCGATGCGCGAGGTCGTGACGCGCTACTTCCAGCGGCGCGTGGAGGAGGAGAAACCGCTCCCGGACCTCGTCGTGATCGACGGCGGGAAGGGGCAGCTCGCCGCCGCGCGCGGGGCGCTCGAGGCGCTCGGGCTCGGGCGGCTGCAGACGATCAGCCTGGCCAAGCGCGAGGAGGAAGTGTTCATCCCCGGACGGAGCGAGTCGCTCCGGCTCTCGCGGCGCTCGCCGGGGCTCCGCCTCCTGCAGCGCGCGCGCGACGAGGCGCACCGCTTCGCGATCACGTACAACCGAAAACGGCGCGCGATGCGCACCGTCACGTCGGAGCTGCTCAGGATCCCGGGGATCGGGCCGCAGCGGCGGCGCGCGCTCCTCCAGGCGTTCGGGAGCGTGCAGGGGGTGCGCGAGGCGAGCGAGGCGGAGATCGCGAAGGTGCCGGGGTTCAGCCTCGCCACGGCGCGGCGCGTGCTCGACGCGCTCCACGGCCGAAGCACGCCGGCCGCCTCCACGGACAACGTCGAGACGGGGGTCGGCGTAACGCAGACGGAACAACCGTCCGCTGCTGCATCGCTGTCACCTCCTACCGACGCATCGTCTTGACCACTTGGACACTCGAGTGCTCCGCGTGCGGACACGCGGAGCCGGGGCAGGCACGCGCGACCGTCTGTCCGTCGTGCGGCCAACCGTATCTGGTCCGCTTCGACGCGCTCCCCACCGACCGCGGAGCGCTCCTCTCTCGCTGGGACATGTGGCGCTATGCGCCGCTCCTCCCGCTCACCGATGGCGAGTCCCCTGTCTCGCTCGGCGAAGGGGCGACGCCGCTCATTGACGCCCCGTCGCTCGCGAGCGCGCTCGGCGTGCGCCGGCTCTGGGTGAAGGACGAGGGGCTCAACCCCACGGGGTCGTTCAAGGCGCGCGGGATGAGCGCGGCCGTCACGCGCGCCCGGGCGCTGGGCGTGCCGGGGCTCGTGGTCCCCACGGCGGGGAACGCGGGGGCGGCGCTGAGCGCGTACGGCGCGGCCGCCGGGATCCCGGTGCGCGTGTACGCGCCCGAGACCACGCCGAGCGGGATCCTCGCCACGATCCGCGCGCTCGGCGCCGAGCTGGTCACCGTGCCGGGGCACATCGGCGACGCGGGGCGTGCCGCGCGCGCGTTCGCCGCCGACAGCGGCTACTTCGACGTCTCCACCCTCCGCGAGCCGTACCGCATCGAGGGGAAGAAGACCATGGGGCTCGAGGTGGCCGAGCAGCTCGGATGGCGGCTCCCCGACGTGATCGTGTACCCCACCGGGGGCGGGACGGGGCTCATCGGGATGTGGAAAGCGTTTCTGGAGCTGCAGCGCATCGGCTGGATCGCCCCCGGCGCGCGCCTCCCGCGCTTCGTCTCGGCGCAGGCGCAGGGGTGCGCGCCGATCGTGCGCGCCTTCGCGCAGCGTGCGCGCCACGCCGAGCCGTGGGAGAACCCGAGCACGCACGCGAGCGGGCTGCGCGTCCCCGCGCCGCTCGGCGACCGGCTCATCCTCCGCGTGCTGTACGAGACCAACGGCGAGGCCGCCGCGGCCACCGAGGACGAGATCCGCGCCGACACCGCCGCGCTCTCGCACGCCACCGGGATCGACGCCGCCCCCGAGGGCGGGTGCGCGCTCGCCGTGTGCCGCGCGCTCGTGGCCGCGGGGCGGATCGCGCGCGACGCGGAGATCGTCGTCTTCAACACGGGCACGGGGAGCAGTTATCGCTGAGCCGCGACACCGCGCCCCACTTCCGGCGCCCCCGGGCGAGTCGGTAGCTTTAGAGGCTATGCCGATCGGCATTCTCGATCCCTTCAGCGGGATCTCGGGCGACATGACGCTCGGCGCGCTCCTGGAGGTGGGGCTGGCGGCCGATTGGCTGCGGGCGCTCCCCGGGCGGCTCGGCCTGGACGGCGTGGAGGTGCGCATCCAGCGCGTCCGGCGCTCCGAGATCGTGTGCACGAAGGTCGATTTCGAGATCCCGCCGCAGCCGCACGGGCGCGGGATCGGCGAGATCCGCGAGCTCGTCGCGCGCGCCGGGGTCCCCGCCAGCGTCCGGCAGCGCGCGGACGCGGCGTTCGTCGCGATCGCCGAGGCCGAGGGGGAGATCCACGGCATGCCGGCGAGCGACGTGCACCTGCACGAGGTCGGGGCGGTCGACGCGATCCTCGACGTCGTGGGGGCGGTGTGGGGGTTCCAGGAGCTGGGGATCGAGCGCATCCATTGCGGCCCGATCGCGCTCGGCGACGGCTCGGTGCGCGCCGCGCACGGCCTGCTCCCCGTTCCCGCGCCGGCGACGCTCAAGCTCCTCGAGGGGCACCCCGTGCGCCCCGGGCCCGAAGGAGCGGGGGAGCTCGTGACCCCCACCGGGGCCGCGCTCGTGCGCGTGCTCTCGTCAGGGCCGCCGCCGGCGGAGTACGTGCCCCTGCGCAGCGGGTTCGGCGCGGGCACCAAGGACCCCGTCGGGCGCCCCAACGCGCTGCGGCTCGTGGTGGCCGAGGGCGCGCGCGCGAGCGGCGGCGTCCAGACGGAGCAGCTCGTGCAGCTCAGCACCGACGTGGACGACATGGACGGCGAGCTGCTCGCCGGCGTGGCCGATCTCCTCCGGCGCGAGGGAGCGCTGGACGTGGTGCTCGTCCCCACGCTCATGAAGAAGGGGCGCCCGGGGACACGCATCGACGTGCTCGCGCGCCCCGCGCACGCGTGGCGGTTGGAGGAGATGTTGCTCACGCACAGCAGCGCGATCGGCGTGCGTCGTGCAATGGTGGAGCGCGACGCGCTCCCGCGCGGCGAGGCGACGGTGTGTGTGCTGGATCACCAAGTCCGCGTGAAGATCGTCACGCTGCCGTCCGGAACGCGGCGGGCCAAGCCCGAGTACGACGATGTGGCACGCGTGGCCGCGGCAGTGGGCCGCCCCGCACGCGACGTGGCCGCTCTGGCGCGCGCGGCGGCGGAAGGGTTGGTTTGAGGTGGGGTTCCCGGACCGACGGGCGGCGACGCTCGTCCCTTCGCATTCTTCCAGGAGACGCTCGATGAACGCTTGGCGAACGGCGATTGGATTCGCAGTCGCCCTCAGCACGCTGGCCGCGGGCACCGCGGCGGCGCAAGGGAAAGACAAGAAGCAGGACGACGACAAGTGCAAGATCGACTTCGGGGCGAACGATCAGGTACGGACCGCGTACAACAGCGTCACCGTCCTCCAGATCGGCGCCGCGAAGGGCGCGGATGCGAAGAAGAAGCTCCAGACCGCGGTCCGCGCGCTCACCTCGCGCTCCGACTTCGGCCGCGACCAGCTCGCGCGGAACTTCACGCTCGGCGAAGCGCTGGTGATGTGGGCCGAGCAGGACGGCGTTCCCCCCGTCGCCCTCCGCGGCGACCTCGGGTACGAAACCAACAAGACCGATAGCATCGACGTCCTCGCCGCGGCCGACAGCGCCTTCCGCGCCGTCGAGACGGCGATGCCGGAGTGCGCCGAGAAGACGCTGATCTTCCGTCAGCAGCCCTGGGCGCGGCTCATCAACCAGGTGGGCCCGCTGATCAACCGCGATCAGATCGACTCCGCCACCCAGGTGCTCGACCGCTCGATGGTCATCTATCGCGGCTCCCCCTTCTCGTTCTACTTCAAGGGGCAGATCGCGCAGCGGCAGAACAACTGGGAGGCCGCCTCCGAGGCGTACAAGCAGGCCGCGGCGCTCTCTACCCCGGAGCAGGCGGCGAAGGACAGCAACGTCGCGAACATCCGCGAGTACAGCATGTTCAGCGCCGCCTACGCGCAGCTCAAGGCTGCGCAGGGGGATTCCGGGCAGTTGCAGAAGGACGGGATGAAGAAGGCGGCGGAGCTCTACCGCGCCTACCTGAAGGAGTATCCGTCGGGCCCCAACGCGCAGCCCGCGCAGGCCGGGCTCACCGCAGCGCTCCAGGCCTCGGGTGACACGCAGTCGCTCACCTCGCTCTGGAACGAGATGCTCGCCAACCCGTCGAAGTACTCCGACGCGCAGCTCTACGACGCCGGCACCCAGGCCTTCGGCCAGGGGAACATCGCGATCGCCGTGAAGCTCATGGAGGCCGGGCGGCAGGCGAACCCGTACCTCCGCGCCGGGTTGTTCAACCTCGCCAACGCGTACTGGAAGAACAACCAGTTCGACAAGATGCTCCCGGTCGCCGAGCAGCTCACGGAGATGGACCCGAACAACCCCGACAACTATCAGCTCGTCGCGATCGCCTTCCAGGGCGAGCAGAAGGCCGCCACCGACCCCAAGCTGAAGCGGGCGCTGAACGACTCCGTGGCCAAGTACGTGCGGCTCTCGGAGCGGCTCCCGGTGCGCGTGACGTTCTCCGAGTTCACGCACGACGGCACGAAGTACAAGCTGGCCGGGACGGTCGAGAACACGAGCGGGGCCGCGCGGAAGGACACGCTGACGGTCGAGTTCCTCGATCGGACCGGGAAGGTCGTCGCCACGCAGTCGGCGGCGGTCCCGGTGGCGCCGAAGGAGACCGCCCCCTTCACGATGGAGGCCGACGGGGCCGACATCGCTGGGTACCGGTACGCGCCGATCAAGGGCGGGGCCGAGCCGGCCAGGGGGAAGACCAAGAGCGACTGACGCTCAACTAGCTGTCTCAGCTTGTTTTCGGCGGCGTGATCTCCTAGTTTACTTCAGGTTACGCCCGCCTTGCTTCGGGGGGGAAGATCGCGCGACGTGGTCTTCCCCCCTCCTGCGCACCCGAGAGGTCATGATCCGCGTTCAGCGCGTACTCCCTGGCAGCATCGCCCACGAGATCGGGATCGTCCCGGGCACGGAGCTGTGCTCCGTGAACGGACGCGCGCTCGATGACTTCCTCGACTGGGAGTTCCTCACCGCGGACGACGAGCTCGCGATCGAAGCCGTCCTCCCGGGCGGGGAGGTGGTGATCTACGAGATCGAGCGCCCCGACGGCGAGCCGTTGGGCGTGGAGCTCGAGCCGCCGCGCGTGCGCCGGTGCGCCAACCGGTGCGAGTTCTGCTTCATCGAAGGGCTCCCGCAGGGGCTCCGCCGGAACCTCTACGTGCGCGACGACGACTACCGCCTCTCCTTCGCCTACGGCAACTTCGCCACGCTCTCGAACGTGAAGGAGAAGGACATCGCGCGGATCATCGAGTACCGCCTCTCGCCGCTCTACGTCTCGGTGCACGCCACGCCGTGGGAGGCGCGCAAGGTGCTCCTCAACAACCCGCGCGTGCCGAACATCATGGAGCAGCTCACGCGGCTCGCCGCGGCGGGGATCCAGTTCCACGGGCAGATGGTCATCGTCCCGGGGCTCAACGACGGCGAGGTGCTCGAGCAGTCGCTGGCCGACCTCTGGTCGCTCGGCGACGCGATGATCTCGGTGGCGGTCGTCCCCGTGGGGCTCACGCAGTTCTCGCACCTGTACACGGGGAAGCCGATGGACCCGGCGACGAGCGGGCGGCTGCTGGAGCACGTGGAGCAGTGGGAGGCGCGCGCGCTCCGCGAGCGCGGCGACCGGTGGGTCTACGGCTCGGACGAGCTCTACCTCCTCGCCGGGCGGCCGCTCCCCGATGCGTCCCACTACGGCGACTTCCCGCAGATCGAGAACGGCGTCGGCGCGGTGGCCCACCTGCGGCGCCGCGTGGCCGAGGGGCTCGCCGAGCTCCCGCGTCTCGACGGACGACGCATCGGCGTCGTCACCGGGGTCTCGATGGGGCAGGGGATCATGCAGGAGCTGCTCGACGTGCTCACCGCCGCGACCGGCGCGCAGTTCGACCTCATCGTGACGCAGAGCTCCCTCTTCGGTCCGACCACGACCACCGCCGGCCTCCTCGTCGGCGCCGACATCCGCCGCGCGCTCGACGGGCGCCACGACCTCGACCTCGCGCTCATCCCGGCCGAGACGATCAACGAGGACGGCGTCTTCCTCGACGATGCCGTCTTCATCGACGTGCGCGAGGCGCTCCCGATCCCCGTCTACCCCTCGTACGACTTCATCGACGTGCTGAGCGCCGAGGGGTCGAGCGCGACGCTCGGCGCGGGGCGCGGGGAGGGGGCGCCATGAACCTCCCCGTCGTCGCCCTCGTCGGGCGGCCGAACGTCGGGAAGTCGGCGCTGTTCAACCGCCTCGTGGGCGGGAACGCCGCGATCGTGAGCGACGAGGCGGGGACGACCCGCGACCGCCACTTCGCGCGCGCCGAGTGGAACGGCCGCGCCTTCTGGCTCGTCGACACCGGCGGCCTCACCGAGGACCCCAACGTCCCGATGGACGTCGAGATCCGCCGCCAGGTGCTCCAGGCCATCGCCGAGGCCGATCTCCTCCTCCTCGTCGTCGACGCCATTGTCGGCGTGCACCCGCAGGACGCGCACGTGGTCGACCTGCTGCGCAACGCGCAGAAGCCGTGGCTCCTCGTCGCCAACAAGGTCGACGATCCGCGCTCGACCGACTTCTACGAGTTCTACCGCCTCGGCGCCGGGGACCCGTACCCCGTCTCCGCGCAGAACGGGAAGGGGTCGGGAGATCTCCTCGACGCCATCGTCGAACGGTTCCCCGAGCAGGAAGCCGAACCGGAAGAGGCGCTGCACATCGCCGTGATCGGGCGCCCGAACGTGGGGAAGTCGTCGCTCGTCAACCGCCTCCTCGGCGAAGAGCGCCTCGTCGTCGCCGACACCGCGGGCACCACGCGCGACGCGATCGACGCGCCGATGCAGTACCACGGCCGCACGCTCATGTTCATCGACACCGCCGGGCTCCGGCGGCAGTCGAAGGTGGAGGAGGGGATCGAGTTCTACTCCGCGCTCCGCACCCGCCGCGCGATCGACCGCGCCGACATCTGCGTGCTGATGATCGACGCGACGGAAGGGCTGGAGAACCAGGACCTCAAGATCGCCACCCTTGCCTGGGAGCGCGGCACCGGGCTCGTGATCGTGGTCAACAAGTGGGACCTCGTGGAGAAGGACGACAAGACCGCCGCGCGGTTCGAGAAGGACGCGGAGGAGAAGGCACCCTTCCTGCGCTTCGTCCCCTTCCTCTTCACGTCCGCCAAGAGCGGGCTCCGCGTGACGCGGCTGCTCGACGTCCTGCTGCAGGTCGACGCGGAGCGGCAGAAGCGCATCAGCACCTCGCAGGTCAACGCGCGGCTCGAGGAGCTCGTCGCGCGGCGGCAGCCGCCGCAATCGCACGGGCGCGAGATCAAGCTGCTCTACGCCACGCAGGTCCAGGTCGCCCCGCCGACGATCGCGGTGTTCGGCAACCACCCCGAGCTGCTGGAGGAGCACTACGTGCGCTACCTGCACAACGGGTTCCGTGAGGCGTGGGGGTTCACCGGCACCCCGCTGCGCGTGGTGCTGCGGAGGCGGGCCGCCTGATGGCGCCGCTCATCGGGCTCATCGTCTCGTACCTCGCGGGGGGGATCCCCGCGGCGTATGTCGCGGGGCGCGTCTTTCGCGGGATCGACCTGCGGCACCACGGCTCGGGGAACCTCGGCGCGACCAACGTCTACCGCGTGATGGGGTGGAAGATCGCCACGCTGGTGATGGCGTTCGACGTGGCGAAGGGCGCGCTCCCGGTGTACGTTCTCGCGCCGTGGGCGTCGAACGTCTACACCTCGTACTGGGCGCTCGCGTACGGCGTGGCCGCGATTGCCGGGCACGTGCGGTCGCCGTACCTCGGGTGGAAGTCGGGGGGGAAGGGGGTGGCGACCGCCGCCGGCGTCTTCCTGGCGCTCGCACCGCTCCCCACGCTCATCGCGGTCGGGGTGTGGGCCGTGGTGCTCGCGATCTCGGGGTACGTCTCGCTCGCCTCGCTCGCCGCGGCCACGACGCTCCCGATCGCGGTCGGCGTGATCGACGGCGTGCGCACGCCGGTGTTCGCGGTGAGCGTGATCGTCGGGCTCTTCGTGTTCTGGACGCACCGCGGGAACATTCGGCGGTTGCGGCGCGGCCAGGAGCACCGCTTCGGCAAGCGGAAGGCGGCCGCGTGATGCGCTGCGCCGTGATCGGAGCCGGAGCGTGGGGGACGGCGCTCGCCGATCTCCTGGCGCGCAACGGGCACGCGGTGATGCTCTGGGCGTACGAGCCCGACGTGGCCGAGTCGGTGAACGCGCACCACGTGAACCCCCGCTTCCTCCCCGGCGCCGTGCTCGACCCCGCCGTGCGCGCCACCGCCGACCTCGCGGCCGCGATGGACCGCGCCGAGCTGGTCCTCTACGTCACCCCGTCGCACGTGCTGCGTTCCGTCGCGCGGCAGGGGGCGTGCGCGGTGCCGGCGGACGCGATGCTCGTCGTGGCCACGAAGGGGATCGAGCGCGAGACGCTCGCCGTGATGACGCAGGTGCTCCGCGACGAGCTCCCCGGGCGCCCCGTGGTCGCGCTCTCGGGGCCGAGCTTCGCCGCGGAAGTCGCGGCGCGGCAGCCCACGGCGGTCGTCGCCGCCTCGAGCGACGCGCGCGCGGCCGAGCGCGCCCAGCGCGCGCTGAGCGGCGAGGGGTTCCGCGTCTACACCCACGACGACGAGCTGGGGGTGGAGCTAGGGGGGGCACTCAAGAACGTGATGGCGATCGCCACCGGGATGGCCGAGGGGCTCGGGCTCGGCTACAATTCGCGCGCCGCGCTCATCACGCGCGGGCTCGCCGAGATCACGCGGCTCGGCGTCGCGCTCGGCGCCTCGCCGCGCACCTTCGCCGGGCTCGCCGGGCTCGGCGACCTCGTGCTCACGTGTACCGGCGCGCTCAGCCGGAACCGCTCGCTCGGGATGGAGATCGCGCGCGGCGCGACGCTCGACGCCGTGCTCGCCGCGCGCGACACCGTGGCCGAAGGCGTGGTCACAACCCACAGCGCGCACGCACTCGCGGCGCGGGAGGGGATCGAGATGCCGATCGTCGAAGCCGTGTACCGCATTCTGGTCGACCACCACTCGCCTCGCGATGCCATCAGCGCGCTGATGCGCCGCGAGCTTCGGGCGGAGCAGGACTGATGAGCGCCGCGGAGCCCGTCCAGGAGTTCTTCTCCATCGGCGAGGTGTGCGAGCTGACCGGGCTCAAGCCGCACGTCCTCCGCTACTGGGAGAGCCAGTTCCGCTTCCTGAGCCCGGCCAAGAACCGGTCCGGCAACCGCGTGTACCAGCGGCGCGAGATCGAGCTGATCATGCTCGTCAAGCACCTGCTCTACACCGAGAAGTACACGATCGACGGCGCGCGGCAGAAGGTCGACGAGCACCGCAAGAAGGGGGAGCTCAAACCTCTCGCGCGGAGCGCGCTCGACGTACAGACCATCGAGACCGTGGAGCGCGAGCTGCGCGAGGTGCTCGCCCTCCTGGGCGGCGAGGACGCGCCGTGATCGCGCCGGTCGTCTGCGTGATCCCCGCGCTCGACGCCGAGCGCACGCTCGCCGCGGTCGCCGGCGGGCTGCGCGCCGCGGTGCCGCACGCCACGCTCGTCGCCGTGGACGACGGCTCGCGCGACCACACGCTCCGCGTCGCGCGCGATGCGTGCGACGTGGTCGTGCACTTCCCCCGGAACCGCGGGAAGGGGGCCGCGCTCCGCGCCGGCCTCGCCCGCGCCCTCGCGCTCGGCGCCTCCGCCGTCCTCACCGTCGACGCCGACGGCCAGCACGACCCCCCCCCCCCCCCCCCGCTGCTCGCCCCGCAC
>JADGGM010000683.1 GCA_019689955.1 Gemmatimonadaceae bacterium | reverse complement strand
CCCCCTGCCAAAGGCCTGACCACCCCGGCGGTTAGGACCCGTGCGGCGCTCCGGCTGTTCCGGTCATTGTGACGGGTCCCGTCGCGCCGCGTCCTAGCTGTGGGGCAAGACCGTGACGCCCCGCAAACATGACCAGCGCGAGAGAGGAGCGTGCGTCGACTGAAACTCAGCGTGAAGCTGTGGGGCGCTTTCGGCCTGCTCATCGTGGCCATCATCGTGGTCGGTTGGCTCGGTCTCTCCGGCATGCAGCACCGGCAGGCGCTCCTGGATCGGATCGTCGTCGATCAGTGGGCCAAGGCGCGCGCGAGCCAGGAAGCGATCGGGCTGGTCAACGAGAACCTGCGCTCGCGCTTCGAGCTCTTCCTGGCGTCGGACACGGTGGTGGCGAAGAAGCTGTTCGCCGAACAGACCGCGCAGAGTGCGCGGATCACGGCGTACTACGAGCAATTCCGCGCGCAGATCAGGAGCGCCGAGGAAGGGGCGCTGTTCGACAGCGTGCTCGCGGCGCGCAAGGCGTATCTCGCCGCGTTCGAGCCGGCCAAAGGGATGATCATGCGCGGGGAGCGGGCTGCGGCGGCGACGCGGATGCAGAACGTGGTGCTGCCGCGCCTCGAGGCGTATCTCGCCGCGTGGAACAAGTTCGGCGCCTACCAGAGCGCCCGGGTGGATGCCGCGGCGCGATCGAGCCAGGTGGACTTCACGACGTCGCGTATCACGATCCTCATGGTGATCGTGGCGGCGCTCATCGCCGCGGTCGCGGTGGCGCTGGTCGTCGGCCGATCGATCACGGTGCCGCTGACGCACCTGCAGACCGCGGCGCGTCTCGTCGCGCGAGGTGATCTGAGCCGCTCAGTGGACTTCGAGTCGGACGACGAGCTGGGGGCGCTGGCCGACGCGTTCCGGCGCATGACGGCGAGCCTCCGCGACTTGCTCGGCGATGTGGACCGCGCGGCGGCCGAGGTGGCGTCCACGGCGACGGAGCTCGCCGCGAGCGCCGAGGAGGTGAGCGCCTCGGCCGACGGCGTCGCCTCGGCGGCGCAGTCGATCGCCGACGCGTCGAGCGTGCAGACGCGGACCGTGGCGACCGTGGTCGACGCCTCGGCGCGTGCGGCGCAGCGCGCCTCCGAGGTCGCGGCGCAGGCGCAGCGCGTTCGCGACGCGATCCTCGCCGTCGCGCAGTCGGTGGACGAGGGGCGCGCCGCGGCCGAGCAGGCGCTGGGCGGGATGGCGACGATCACCGCGTCCACGCGCGAGGCGGTGCCGCTCGTGCTGGCGCTCATCCAGAAGACGGAGGCGGTGGGCGGGATCGTCGATACCGTCGCCGCGCTGGCGCGGCAGAGCAACCTCCTCGCGCTCAACGCCGCGATCGAGGCGGCGCGCGCGGGGGAGCACGGGCGCGGCTTCGGGATCGTCGCCACGGAGATCAAGAAGCTCGCCGACGAGAGCGCCGAGGCGCTGCGCGCCGCGCGCGACCTCGTGGTGGAGATGCGCGAGATCGCCGAGCAGGCCAGCGAGCGCGTGCGCGCCGTGGAGGAGAGCGTGACCGCCGGCGAGTCGGTAATGCAGGCGACGACGGAAGCCTTCCGCCACATCGATGAGCGCGCCGCGCACAGCCAGTCCGCCACGGCGCAGATCGTCGAGCTCGCCGCGGTCCAGCGCCAGGACGCGGACACGCTCGTGCAGGAGATCGCCGCCGTCGCGCAGGCCGCCGAGGCGAACGCGGCGGCCGCGGAGGAGGTGAGCGCGGTGACCGAGGAGCAGACGTCCTCGATGTCGCACATCACCGGATCGAGCCAGAGCCTGGCCGACCTGAGCGTCCGCCTCAAGGAAGCGACCGCGCGCTTCGTGATGTAGCCCCGCGGCTGGCCGCGTGGCGCGGGACTGGCACTGGGCGTGGAAGCGCCCATGCCGCCCCCGCCCCCTCCCC
>JADGGM010000018.1 GCA_019689955.1 Gemmatimonadaceae bacterium | reverse complement strand
GCGCGCCGCGTCGCTGCCGGACCGCGCGGACGTCCGCTCTCTCACCGCCGCCACCCCGAACCCGCGTCCGACTCATGCTACGACACTCCCTCCCCGGCATCACCGCCCTCACCGCTCGCGCGGCGCTCGCCGCCGCGTTCATCGCTACCCTCGCCGCCCCCGCCGCGCTCCGCGCGCAGACGGACACCGCCGCCGTCACCGTGCTCCGCGCCGCGTATCTGTTCGACGGCACCGGCGCGGCCCCGATCGCCGACGCCGCGATCGTGGTGACCGGCGACCACATCACCGCCGTGGGCCCGGCCGCGAAGATCGCGACCCCTCCGCGCGCGCGCGTCATCGACCTCGGGAACGCCACGCTCCTCCCCGGCTTCATCGACGCCCACGTGCACCTCATCGGGCGCCCGCTCTCCGATCCGCGCTCGGACCTCGAGCTGGTGCGTGACTACCCGGGGTACAGTGCCATCCTCGGCGCGGCGAACGCGCGCCAGACGCTCATGGCCGGCTTCACGAGCGTTCGCAACCTCGGCGCCCCCAATTTCGATGACATGGCACTTCGCCAGGCCATCACCGACGGCGTGGTCCCCGGCCCGCGCATGGAGGCCGCCGGCTACGCGTTCGGCATCACCGGCGGCCACTGCGACGAGAACGGCTACCGCCCCGGCCTCATGGACGCCGACTACCGCACCGGCGTCGCCGACGGCGTCGACGAAGTGCGCAAGGCCGTCCGCTACCAGGTGAAGTACGGCGCCGACGTGATCAAGATCTGCGCGACCGGCGGCGTGCTCTCCGAGGGCGACGCCGTCGGCGCCACACAGTACACGCTCGAGGAGATGCAGGCGATCGTGCAGGAGGCCGCGAAGCTCGGCCGCAAGGTCGCCGCGCACGCCCACGGCACCGAGGGGATCAAGCTCGCGGTCCAGGCCGGCGTCGCCAGCATCGAGCACGGCTCGTTTCTCGACGAGGAGGGCGCGCGCATGATGGCCGCGCGCGGCACGTACCTCGTCCCCACGCTGAGCGCGGGCGAGGTCGTGGAGCAGGCCGCGAAGCGCGGGCGCCTCACGGGGCTCCGCGCCCAGAAGGCGATCGCCGCGGCGCAGGCGATGCGGCACGCGGTGAAGCTCGCCCTCCAGTACCACGTCCCCATCGCCCTCGGTACCGACGAGGGGGTCGGCGATCACGGCACCAACGCGCGCGAGTTCCGCTTGATGGTCGAATGGGGCGGGCTCACCCCCACACAGGCGCTCGTGGCCGGCACCTCCGCCGCCGCCAAGCTCCTCGGGTGGGAGGATCGCGTCGGGACGCTCGCCCCCGGCAAGCTCGCCGACATCGTCGCCGTCCCCGGTGACGTGATGCGCGACATCACCGCCACCGAGCGGGTGACCTTCGTCATGAAGGGGGGGACGGTGTACAAGGCGCCGTCCGCCACCCAGACCGTCGCGCGGTAACGCGCTATCGCGCGCCGTGGCGGATCGCGCCCGGCGTGCGGCGTCGTGCGGCGGACGTCGCACGCGGGTGCGGTGCGGCGAGCGAGTGCCAGAGGTGGAGCGTGGCGTAGGCTCGCCACGGCCGCCACCGTTCGGCCACGGCGGCGATCTCGGCCCGCGCGACGCCGCGCGCGGCCATCGCTTTGACCACGCCGAGGTCTTCCGCGGGAAACGCGTCCCGGTCGCCGAGCGCGCGCATGCGCACGTACGACGCGGTCCAGGGACCGATCCCCGGGAGCGCCAGGAGCGCCTCGTGCACCTCCTCCGGCGGGCGGCGACGCAGTGCCGCGAGATCGAGCTGCCCATCCTCGATGGCGCGCGCGATCCCGCACAACGCCCGCGCTTTCGCCGCCGTGATGCCGAGCGCGCGCAGCGCTCCGATCCCCGCCTCCGCGATCGCCGCAGGACGCGGAAACGCGAGGCGCGGCGTTGCATCATCGTCCTCATCGGCGTCGCTCGGCGCGGGCACGCCCAGCGCGCGGACCACGCGGTCCGTCATCGTGCTCGCCGCCTGCACGCTCACCTGCTGCCCGAGCACCGCGCGCACGAGCGCCTCGAAGGGATCGAGGAGCTGCGGCAAGCGGAGCCCCCGCCCCGTCGCGGCGATCACCGGGCGCAGCACCGCGTCGCGCCGCGCCATCGAGTGGAACGCGGCGAGGTCCGCGTCGAGGTCGAACATGCGTATCGCCACACGCCGCGCCACCGGCGCCGGCAGCGAGGGCACCATCCGCATCGCGAGTCGCGCGCCCCCACCGCGACCGCGCACCACGCGGAACACGAGCGACACCGGAGCGCGCACCGCGGCGCCGACATCGGTCGCATCGATCCACACCACGCGGCGGTACGTCATCGGCGCCACGCTCTCGATCGACGGCACCACGCGCGCCGCGAGAAAGCGCACGGCCCACGCGTAATCGAAGCCCGGCGGCAGTGGCACGATGTGATCGTGCCGACCATCGCCGACGGCCGCGTGCCTCACGTCGCGTCCTCGCTCACCCTTCACTCGGCGCGCTCTCATGCCGAGAAGTCTCTCCGTCGCCGCGTTGCGTGGCAATCGGTTTCTTGCGGCCGAATTCCGTCGGCCCACACAGCCAGGCGAGGCAGCGGCGCGTACCTGGTTGGAGCGAAATGATGATGCATGGTCGATACGGGGCGGCTACTGTACCGGAGGAGCAGGCGAGGCGAGCTCTCTAACCCGTCGTCCGATGGGCTCGTTGTGATGTACGGCCAATTGCCGTACATTTCACTCGGTCCAGGGCGGGAGGAGCCATGACATCACACACGACCGGAAATGGAAGGCCAGCCGATCACCGCCCGGCAAGGCGGAAGAAGACAACGCGGCTCGAAGCGCGGCTGACCGATGCGCAGAAGGCGTTGCTCCAACAGGCAGCCGACCTGCGTGGCCAGACCTTGACGGAGCTCGTCGTGCGCGCGAGCGAGGAGGCTGCCACGCGCCTGCTCGAACGCGCAGGGATCATTGCGTTGGGCGCTCGCGACAGCGCGGCGCTCGTGGAAGCGCTCCTGCACCCGCCCAAGCCGGGCCCGCGGCTCGAGCGTGCGGCGGCCCATTACCGGGCTCTCATCGGCGGGTGACCAGGGAGGATCGGCCAGCGCGCGCCCGCACGCCCGCGCTGCGTATCGAAGCACTCGATCGGCACCACGATCGCACAAACTTCTCGTCCGGCTCACCCGTCCTCGATCGTTACCTCCGCCAGCACGCCAGACAGGACGTGGTGAAGCGGGTCGCCGCCACCTTCCTTCTCGTCGAGGGATCGGCGCGAGCGATTCTTGGGTTCTACACTCTCGCGGCGGCGAGCGTCCAACTCTTCGATCTCCCGCCACGAACGGCCAAGCGCCTTCCGAAGTACCCATACGTCCCGGCAACGCTCCTCGGCCGCCTCGCCGTCGATCGACGCGCACGTGGACGCCGTTACGGCGAGCTCCTGCTCCTCGACGCACTGGCCAAGAGCCTGGCAGCGAGCGAGGCGGTCGCGTCCGCGCTGGTGATCGTCGATGCCAAGGATGTTGCGGCGCGTTCCTTTTACGAGCGCTACGAGTTTCTCCCGCTCCCTGAGAGCCCGAATCGGCTCTTTCTCCCCATGCAGCTGGTCGCAGCACTCTTGAGACAATAGCGCTCGACCAATGCACGCGCCGCACCACGTGAGTATGATGGTGCGCCCCCGCCCAAGACTGCGGCTCAAAATACGACAGGCGGCTGATCGATCAGCCGCCTGCGCCCGTGAGGTAGTGAAGCCGCGTCGAGCGCTCGGCTCACCCGCACTCCGAGAACCCGCACACGTGGCACTTCACGCACCCTTCCGCGTACTCGAGCTGTGCCCCGCAGTCCGGGCACGTCCCCATGAACGCCCCGGCGTCGTGCACGGCGTCGAAGCTCATCTGCATCTGGCCACCGTCGGCGCTCGCCGTCACCTGCTCGCGCGCGGGGATCCCGCTCGCCGCCGCGGCGCTCTCGCCGAGCAGGTCCTGCTGGACCCCCTGCTTCTCGCGCCACCACATCTCGATCGCGATCCCGATCGCGTCGGGCACCGAGAGCACCTTGTTGGGGCCGAGCCCGATCGGGCGGTCCGACGCGATCCCGCGGAGCTGCTTGTGCACCTCCATGATCGGGATCCCGGAGCGCAGCGAGAGCGAGATCAGCCGCCCCATCGCCTCCACGTCCGCCATCGCCGCGCCGCCGGCCTTGCCGAGGGTGATGAACACCTCGAACGGCTGACCGCGGTCATCTTCGGTGATGGTCACGTACATCGTGCCGAGCGGAGTCTCCATGCGGCGCGTGGTGCCGCGCAGGAGGTCGGGGCGCGAGCGCTTGGCGCGGCGCTGCGCGTTCTCGGCCTCGCTCTCGTAGAGCGCCTTCTTGAGCCGCTCGATCTCCGCGTGCGCCTCGGCCAACTGCCCCCGGAGCTCCCCGATCTCCCGCTTCTCCGCCGCGGACGCGCCGTCGCGGGCCGCCTTGGCCTGCTCCGTCGCGCCGGTGGAGAGCACCTGGTTGTCGCGCGAGCCGTCGCGATACACCGTTACCCCCTTGCACTTCAGCTCGTACGCCAACTCGTAGATCGTGCGCACGTCGTCCACCGTCGCCGTGTGCGCGAAGTTCGTGGTTTTCGAGATCGCCGAGTCGCAGTGCTCCTGGAAAGCCGCCTGCATCCGGATGTGCCACTCCGGTGCGATCTGGTTCGCGGTCACGAACACGCGCTGCCACCGCTCCGGCACCTCGGGGAAGGCCACCGTCCCCTCGCGCGCGATCCGCTCCATGAGCGCGTCGGAATACCACCCCTCGCGCTTGGCGATCGCCACGAAGTCCTCGTTCACGTCGGGCATCATCACGCCGGCCTGGTTGCGCATGAAGGCCACCGCGAAGAGCGGCTCGAGCCCCGAGCTGCACCCGGCGATGATCGAGATCGTCCCCGTGGGCGCGACGGTGGTGACGTTGCAGTTGCGGAGGAGCTGCATCGGGCGGATGCGCTGGCCGTTGGGCGCGCGCGCGCATGTCTCGTCCGGGCCCCAGATCGAGCGCGCCCACTCGGGGAACGGCCCGCGCTCGTTCGCCAGCCGCTCGCTCTCGCGCTTCGCCTCCACGTCCACGAAACGCATGAGCTTCCGCCCCATCTCCACGCCGTCCTCGGAATCGTACGGGATGCCGAGGCGCACGAGGAGGTCGGCGAACCCCATGATGCCGAGCCCGATCCGGCGGATGCGCTTGGAGAGCGCGTCGATCTCGGGGAGCGGGTACTTGTTGACGTCGATGATGTTGTCGAGGAAGTGCGTCGCCAGGTGCACGTCGCGCCGCAGCGCATCCCAGTCGAGCGCGCCGTCCTTCACGTAGTAGCCGACGTTGATGCTCCCGAGGTTGCACACGTCGTAGGGGAGGAGCGGCTGCTCCCCGCACGGGTTCGTCGCCTCGTAGCTGCCGAGGTGCGGCACGGGGTTGTACCGGTTCGCCTCATCGATGAAGAACACCCCGGGCTCCCCGGTCCGCCACGCCCCCTCGATCATCTTGTTCCACACGGTGCGCGCGTCGAGCTGCCCGACGACCTTCCGCGTGGTGGGATCGATGAGGTCGTAGCTCGTGCCGAGCTTCACCGCCTGCATGAACGTCGTCGTGACGGCCACCGAGATGTTGAAGTTCACCACCTGCGTCAGGTCCTCCTTGCAGGTGATGAACTCCATGATGTCGGGGTGGTCGACGCGCAGGATCCCCATGTTCGCGCCGCGCCGCGTGCCACCCTGCTTCACCGCGTCGGTGGAGGCGTCGTACAGCTTCATGAACGACACGGGCCCCGAGGCGACGCCGGTCGTCGAGCGCACCATCGAGCCCTTGGGACGCAGCCGCGAGAAGGAGAAGCCGGTCCCGCCGCCGCTCTGATGGATGAGCGCCATGGCGCGGAGCGTGTCGTAGATCCCGTTCTGCCCGTTCGAGAGCGCGTCCTCCACCGGGAGCACGAAGCACGCGGAGAGCTGCCCCAGGGGACGGCCCGCGTTCATGAGCGTCGGCGAGTTGGGCTCGAACCGGCGGTCGGTCATGAGACGGTAGAACTCCTCGGCCACCGTCTCCACCGCGCCGTCGCTCGCCCCGTACCGCCGATCCGCCTCGGCCACGGTCGTCGCCACCCTCCAGAAGAGATCTTCCGGACGCTCCGTAGGCTTTCCGGTCGCGTCCTTCACGAGATACCGCTTCTCGAGAACGATGCGCGCGTTCTTGCTCAGCGACACGGGATGAGCCGGAGGGGTGGATGGCAAAGGCATGTCGACAGTTCTCCTTCGAGCTGATGCCGGATGACGAAGCGGCGGACGGCGGTGTTCCGCGAGGTGGGATCAACCAACTGCGGGCGGGGACGATACCCGCCATCGTGAGTCCGCGCAAGCCTTGGCTAAAACGCCACTCCGACAACGACTTGCGTTATCAACATCACAATTCCGGGGCGGGCGGCGTTATCCACGCGGTTTCCACGCAACACTAACCGTCGTTGGTGATTCCCATGGCCCTCCGCACTCACCCGCCGCCGCGGCCGCTCGCTGCCGCCGGCGTAACTTTAAATATAACGCCTCGTTGCGCCGATTTGGTCCCACGAGCCACGGCCTGCAACGAAGCACATCACACGTTTATCGACACCCTCGCGCCCCGCGCCCCGCGCGAGAGGACTTGCTCGCAAACACGTCGGCACGCAGCGTGCCCGCGGCCGCGGCGCGCGTCCAATGGGGCTCAGCCGCCGCTCACCGCGGGGACGATGAACAGCTCGGCACCGTCAGCGATCGCGGTGCTGAGCCCGCCGGTGTAGCGGATGCTCTCACCGCCGCAGAAAACGTTCACGTGCTGCCGCACCTCCCCCTGCTCCGTGAGCACGCGAGCGTACACACCGGGGTACACGTCGCCGAGCGCGCGCAGCGCGTCCCCCACCGTCGCGGCAGAGCACGACAGCTCGACCACCCCGCGCCCCCCGGCGAACGCGTGCAGGTACGTCGGGAGGACGACGGTGATCGTCACGACCGGCGCGGCGCGCGGCGCGCGCGCTGCGGTGCTTTGCCCCTCGCCGCCGCGCGCTTCGTGCTCGCCGTCTTCGCCGCGCGTGCCTTCTTGGCGGCCGGCACGCGGCTCTCCGCCGCGCCGCCGACCACCGCGGCCTTGACGCACACGATCGGCGGGAGACCGTCGGCGATGAGCTGCCACGATCTCCCCTCGTTGCGCGAGCCATACAGCTTCCCGCTCCGCGTCCCGAAGTACACCCCCGCGGGGTCGAGCGCGTCGGTCGTCATCCCGTCGCGGAGCACGGTCTCGTACGCCCCCTTCTGCGGGAGCCCGCGGGAGAGCGGCTCCCACGACGCGCCGCCGTCGCGCGTGCGGTAGACCCGCAGCTTCGCCTCGGGGACGCAGCGGAACATGTCCGACTCGAGCGGGACGATGTAAACGGTCCCCTTCGCCCGCGGGTGCGCGGCCATGGCGAAGCCGAAGTCCGAGGGGACGTGGTTGGCCATGTCGTGCCACGAGTCGCCCCAGTCGTCGCTCCGGTAGAGCCCCCAGTGGTTCTGGAGATAGAGCCGCCCCGGCTGCGACGGGTCGCGCACCACCTTGTGCACGCACTGGCCGAACTCGGGGTACTTCTCGGGGAGAAATTGCGCGCGCACGCCGCGGTTGCGCGCCTGCCAGCTCCGGCCGCCGTCGTCGGTGCGGTAGACGCCGCCGGTGGAGATCGCGATCACCATGCGCTCGGGGCGCTCCGGGTCGGCGATGATGGTGTGCAGACAGAGCCCACCGCCGCCGGGCTGCCACCGCTCGCGGTGCGGGTGCTCGAGGAGCCCGCGCACCGGCGCCCACGTGGCCCCGCCGTCGCGCGACTCGAACAGGGCCGCGGGCTCCACGCCGCAATAGAGGACGTCGGGCTCGGTGCGCGGGCCGAGGGCGATCTGCCAGATCCCGCGGAGCGAGAGCCCGGAGCCGGCGGGGAACTTGAGCGTCGAGGCTTCCGGCTCGGTCCACGTCGCGCCGAAGTCGTCGCTGGAGCAGAGCACCGCGCCCCAATGCTCGCTCCGCGTCGCGGCCCAGAGCCGCTGCCGCCCGCCACGGTCGTCGTACGCCATCGCGTAGACCGAGAAGCCGCGGAAGGCGGGCGCGCCGACGGTCCACCGGGTGCGCGTCCGGTTCGCGTGGAGCACGAAGGCGCCCTTGGTCGTGCCGACGAGGAGGAGGACGTCGCCGGCGCGGACCGGTGCGACGCGGGAACGAGTGGCCATGGCAGAGCCCCGTGTGGCAAGAGGAGGGTGCAGGGCCGCGGCGCGGCCGGGCTCTAACCTGCGGCTCCCCCCAGCGGGGGCGCAAGGGTTACTCAGCGCGCCTCACCGGTGCCGCGCGTACCGCCCCGCGCGATGCGCCTCTTGCAGCTCCAGGTACGCGGCCACCGTCTTCGCCATGCGCTCGCGCATCGCCGGCGTCGTCTCGCGCACCACGCGCCCCGGCACGCCGAGCACGAGCGAGTTGGGCGGGATGACCATCCCCTCCGTGCACACCGCCCCCGCTCCGATGAGCGAGCCCGGTCCCACGGTGACGCCGTTGAGGAGGATGGCCCCCATGGCGATGAGGCAGTCGTCGCCGACCGTGGCGCCGTGGACGATCGCGCGGTGCCCGATCGCGACGCGCGCGCCGATGGTCGTCGGGAAGCCGTCGTCGACGTGGATCACGGTCCCGTCCTGCACGTTGCTGTCGGCGCCGATGGTGATCGGGGCGGAGTCGCCGCGCAGCACGGCGGTGGGCCAGATGGACACGCGCGGGCCGAGCGACACGTCGCCGATCACGACGGCGAGGTCGTGAATGAATGCGGTGGGGTGGATGGACATGATCAGAACGCGAAGCCGAGCTGGAAGTACACGCTCACGGGATCGGGAGGGCGCGCCGCGTACTTCGCGACCGGCACGGCGAAGCCCAGGCGCAGGCGATAGAGGAGATCGTACTCGAAGCCGGTGTCGAGATCGAGCTCGGCGCCGAGGGAGGAGAGCCAATGGTCCGCCGTGCGTTGCGTCCCCGGCGCCGGAGTGGTGCTGCTCCCCACCCCGCCCCAAGCGGCGCCGGCGTCGGCGAAGAGCGCGACGGACGTGCGGTCCAGGAACGCGGGCCAGAACCCGAAGCCGCGGCGCGGCGTGGAGATGGGGAGGCGGTACTCGAGCGTGCCGGTGGCGATGCTCGTCCCGCTCTGCGCGCCGGAGGGGAATCCGCGCACGGCGAAGGTGTGGTGGGAGCCGATGGTCGCGCCGGGGAAGAGCACGACGGGGGTCCCGCTCGATCCGCCGAGGTCGTACTCACCCGGATCCGCGCCGCTGGCGAACCCCGCGGCCACGCGCGCGGCGACGACGTGGTGCGCGTAGCTGCCGGCGTCGATCGACTTGTACGCGCTGAGCGCGGCCGCGATGCTCCGCGACTGCACGCCGGGCGTCCCCTCGAGCCACTTGATGCGCCCGCTCGCCGCGAAGGAGATCCCATCTTCCGCCGAGATGGAGAGCGGGGCGCGCTGCGCGTTGGACCAGCCGACGGTGCCGATGAGCGACCAGTAGGTGGGGTCGGAGCGGTAGTACGGATCGAGCTTGCCGAGGAGCGTGTCGGGGTCCGTGAGGTAGTGGCGCATCTCGAGCTCGCCGGCGATCGAGGCGAAGGCGTTGGTGCGGAGGCGCGGGCGGCTCACGGTGGCACCGAGGGAGACGACGCGGGCGCGGCGCAGGAGATCACCGAGCGGGTTGCGATCGCGGTCCACGATCACCGTGCGCTCCCACGCCTGGTTCGCGCCGACGTCGAGCACCGGCTGCGCGAGCCCGGCGTAGCGGTACGTGACGTCGAACGTGTGCTCGCCGTCGCGGGGGTCCAGGAGCGCCTGCGCGAAGTACGAGTGCCGGCCGATGATGTCGAAGCCGCTGGTGAAGGCGCCGACTTCGTACCCGCCGCTCGCGGTCTGGCCGACGATCGGGAGCCAGTAGCGCGGCACGAGCATGCGCCACGGGGAGTAGTCGTGCGCCGCCGACGTGTCGCGGACCGGGGCCGGCATGGGGCGGGGATCGAACGCGGCGCTCACGGGGGGCGTGTCGGCCCCCGCGGTGTCGAAGGGGGCGACGCCGACGTGCCACCCGGCGACGTCGTAGCGCGAGGCGGCGAGGCGCGTGCCGTCGGGGGAGAGCGTGGGGTAGAACACGCCCAGCGACGCGCGGCTCACGCGCCGCGGTTCCCCGTCGCTGTCGGCGGGGGCGATGTAGACGTCGGCGACGCCGGTGCGGTCGGAGGTGAAGAGCACGGCGGTGCCGTCGGGGCTCCAGCTCGGCGTGCTGTCGACGGCGCGGTCGTGCGTGATCTCGCGCACGACGGCGCCGAGCGTGTCGAGGATCACCACGTCGGCGTAGCCGCCGCGCGTCCACCGGGTGGCGACGATCCGGTCGCCGCGCGGCGACCAGCGCGGCTCGGCCCACGCCGTGTCGATGGACGGCGCGGTGAGCGGCGTGATCGTGCGGCCGTCGGCGCTCACGCGGACGAGCTGCGTGCTCGCGGGGACGAAGCGCACGGCGATGATCGCGCCGTCGCTGCGCCGTGCGTCGGCCTCGGCAAGGCGGGCGCCGTGCGTCAGCCGGATCTCGTGCCCGTTGCGCTCCACGTAGAGGTCGGAGCGCACGTCGTACGGGCTCGTGAAGTCGATCTGCGAGAAGAGGAGCGAGCCGTCGGGGAGCACGGCGTTCGCATCCGGCCCGTTGCGCCGCCCCAGGCGCCGCACCGCGCCATCGAGCGTCACGCGGTACGCGGCCGGCGTCTCGCGCCACGTATAGCCGGAGTAGACGAGCGAAGTCGAGTCGAGCCACCGCGGGTAGATCGCCACGTGCCCGCCGCGCGAGAGGTCGCGCCATCCGTCGAGCGGAAGGCGGTCGGGCGGGGGCGAGGCCGCCAGCTCGCGCCGCCAGTCGCGCCACGCTTGGTGGAACGACACCCCGAACGCGCGCGAGGCGGCGCGGTCCAGACGGAAGGGGAGCGTGGTGCGGCTCGTCTGCTCCACGAAGTCGCGCAGCTTGTCGCGGCCGTACGTGCGGGCGATGTAGTCGAGGAAGAGCGAGCCGTAGCCGTACGCCATGTCGCCGCCGGGGTAGCGCGAGCTCGACAGGTTCCACGCGTCGAACGGGGGCACGCCGCCGTGGCGCACCTCGGCGTCGAGCAGCATCCGCTCGTGCGTCCCCGCGACGCGGCCGGCGCCGGTGATGTCGCTCTCGTAGTAGACCGCGAGCCCCTCGGTGATCCAGGCGGGCTCGTACAGGTTGGGGAAGAGGAACGGCGCGCGCCCGAACACCTGCTGCGCCGTGTGCCACCATCCGCGCGTGCGGTCGAGGTGGAAGACGTGCGTCAGCTCGTGCGTGATGACGATCGACAGCCAGTCATCGTAGTAGCGGAGCGCGGGCACGTCGAGCGGCGGGTGGGCGTAGACGACGATCCGGTTGGACGGGAAGGGGTTGGTGAAGCCGTTCGCGAAGTCGACGTTGTCGGCGATCACGAGGTCGATCGGCCCGCGCGGCGGGTGGAGCCGCACGGCGAGCTGCACGTAGGCGCTCTCTGCGCTCGCCGCGGCGCGGCGGGCCGCGTCCTCGAGCGGCGGCGTGAAGTGGACGGCGAAGTGCGGCGTACGGATGGTGCGCCAGTGCGCGTTGGGCGCGCCCTGCGCGCGCGCGGCGCCGGGGCGCGCGAGCCCCACGGCGAGGAGGGCGGCGCACAGCACGCGCGCGAGCGCCCCTCCGCGGCGCCCTTGCCGGCATGGCGACGGCTCGATCGGCTCCGTCACGGGGGGGTCGCCAGAGCGCGGAAGTAGTGCTCGAGGCCCTCCACGATCCCGCGCGCGTACGCGTCCTGAAACGTGGGGGTGCGCAGCGCGGCTTCCTGCTCGGGGATCATGATGAACGCCCCCTCGCAGAGCACGGCCGGCATCCAGGTGGGCCGCGCGAGGGCGAGGTTGTCGTAGTTGACGCCGAGGTCGCGAAGCCCCATGCGGCGGACCAGCCCGTCCTGGATCGCGCGTGCGAGCGGCGCCGACTGCGGGTGAAAGAAGTACGTCCCCGTGCCGTGCGCGCCGAAGGGGTTGACCCCGTCGGGGAGCGCGTTGAGGTGGATGGAGACGAGCGCGTCCGCGTTCGCGCGCCGGGCGATGATCGGGCGGTCGCCGAGCGCGACGGGGGCGGGCGTGGTGCGCGTCATCACCACCGTGGCACCCTCCGCTTCGAGGAGCGCGCGCACGCGCTCGGCGACTGCGAGCGTGGGCACCGGCTCGTACAGCCCCGTGGGGCCCGTCGCCCCGATCGGCGGGTGGCCGGGGTCGATCGCGATCGTGCGCCCCGCAAGCGGGTGCTTGCGGTCCACGCGCGGCGGGCGGCGCACGCGGAGCACGAACCGGCCGCGGTCCCAGAGAGCGAGATAGCCGTACGGGCGCGTGGTGAGCTCGATCGTGTAGCGCACGCGCTCGCTCCCCACCGGGGTCCAGCGCACGACGCGCACGAGAGAGTCGGAGGGGAGATAGTGCAGGATGTCGGTGTTCCCATGCACGCCGTAGAGCGTGAGCGTCAGTGAGTGCTCCCCTTCCTCGACGAGGAACGGCGGGCACGAGGCCATGGGGATGACGAGGTCGACCCAATCGCGCGCGGGGATGAGGCTGGCGTTCCCCGCCACGCGCGACGCGGCGGGCGCCCACCCCGCGGGGAGGAGCCGGACGTCGTCGCGCAGTACCCAGATCTCGAGCGCGTCGTCGAGCCGCACACGCGCGAAGTCCCCGGCCCAACCTGTCACGGGGACGACGGTGCCGGGGATGAGCAACCACTTGTACGTCCCGTTGGGGACGGGGCGGCCGATGATCACGCGATCGGTGTCGCTCACGGCGCTCGAGTCAGCGCCGAGCACCCCCCAGGTGCCGGGTGGGGGCGCTGGGGCGATGGCCGGGAGCGGGAGACGCACGGTATCCGCACCGCGCGAGATGACGAGCTCCGTGGGCGCGCGGAGCCGCGCCGCGGGGAGCGAGGTGGCCCATCGTTCGGGCTCACCCACGTAGCGCGTGCTGACGGGTCCTCGAATGACGGTGTCTCCCGGATGCGGCCCCGGGAGCGCGCCCTGGCTCACGAGCGGAGCGATGGTGGTGGAGTCGCCGCGCCAGACGACGGTGGCGTTGGCGGGAGCGCGCACGCTCACGCGCACGCGCTCCTCGTCGCGGAGCGCGAGGCGGCCGGCGGGGGTCACGCTCGCCGAGTCGACGACAAGCGGACCCGTGGGGAGGAGCGCCGGCCGCGGAGGGAGGAGCCGCACCGGGCGCGAGAGCCGCACCGTGTCCGCCCCCAGCGCCGCGACGAGATCGTACTGCGGCTGGTCGGGCGTGGGATTCGGAAGGAACGCGAGGAAGCTCCCGTTGGGGAGCACGGGGACCGGGATCCCATTGATCGTGAGCGTCGCGTGCCCGTTGCCGACCGAGCCGAAGACGAAGTTCGAGTCGCGCGACTCGATGAGATGATCGGGCGCCGGGTAAACGATCTTGGGGTCGAGCGGCCCGAGCACGAGCGGGATTGGAGGGAGCGATGGGGGAGCGGAGGGGGAAGGG
>JADGGM010000682.1 GCA_019689955.1 Gemmatimonadaceae bacterium | reverse complement strand
GGCGTGACGGGGTCGGGGAAGACCATGACCATCGCCAACGTCATCAAGGCGCATGGGCGGCCCACCCTCGTCCTTTCGCACAAC
Organism: Gemmatimonadaceae bacterium; assembly: GCA_019689955.1. Taxonomy (GTDB): domain Bacteria; phylum Gemmatimonadota; class Gemmatimonadetes; order Gemmatimonadales; family Gemmatimonadaceae; genus JADGGM01. The sequence goes on along the minus strand of JADGGM010000682.1, from coordinate 1,845 downwards.
AAGACCCTCGCGGCCCAGTTGTATGGGGAGCTCAAGAGCTTCTTCCCCAACAACGCAGTCGAGTACTTCATCTCGTACTACGACTACTACCAGCCCGAAGCGTACGTGCCGTCCACCGACACGTACATCGAGAAAGACGCCTCCATCAACGAAGACATCGATCGGTTGCGGCTCCGGGCCACGTCGAGCCTCATGGAGCGGGAGGACGTCATCATCGTCGCCACCGTCTCCGCCATCTACGGATTGGGCGATCCGGTCGAGTATCGGGAGCGGATGGTCAGCATCCGCAAGGGCGAAGTGCGCGGGCGGGACGACATCCTGCGGGCACTCGTCAACATCCAGTACACGCGGAACGACGTCGCCTTCGAGCGCGGGACGTTTCGCGTGCGCGGGGATACCGTCGAGATCCTTCCCGCGTACGAGGAGCAAGGCGTCCGCATCGAGATGTGGGGGGACGAGGTCGAGCGCATCTCGAAGATCGACGTCGTGACCGGGCAGACCATCGCCGAGCTCCAGCAGGCGGCGATCTATCCGGCCAAGCACTTCGTCACCTCGCGGCCCACGTTGGAGCGGGCGGTGGGGCTCATTCGCGCGGAGCTGGCCGAGCGGCTCGCCGAGCTGCGGGCCGCGGGGAAGCTGCTCGAGGCGCAGCGGCTGGAGTCGCGGACCAACTTCGACATCGAGATGATGCTCGAGATCGGGACGTGCGCCGGGATCGAGAACTACTCGCGCCCCCTCTCCGGGCGGAAGGCCGGCGAACGCCCCGCGTGCCTCTTCGACTACTTTCCCGAGGACTTCCTCGTCGTCGTCGACGAGTCGCACGTCACCCTACCGCAGATCGGCGGGATGTACAACGGCGACCGCGCGCGGAAGCTCACTCTCGTCGAGTACGGGTTCCGGCTCCCGAGCGCGTTGGACAACCGGCCCCTCACCTTCGACGAGTTCCTCTCCCTCACCCCGCGCGCCATCTTCGTGTCCGCCACCCCTGGCGACCTGGAGCTGCAGCTCTCCGAAGGGGTCGTCGTCGAGCAGATCATTCGTCCCACGGGGCTGCTCGATCCCGAGATCGAGGTGCGCCCGGTGCGCGGGCAGGTGGACGACCTGCTGCACGAGATCCGGCTGCGCGAGCGGCGTGGGGAGCGGGTGTTGGTCACCACGCTCACCAAGCGGATGGCCGAGGACCTGACCGACTATCTCCAGCAGATGGGCGTCCGCGTGCGCTACATGCACTCCGACATCGACGCCATCGAGCGGATGGAGATCGTGCGGGGCCTGCGGCTCGGCGACTTCGACGTGCTCGTCGGGATCAACCTCCTGCGCGAAGGGCTCGACCTCCCCGAAGTCTCGCTCGTCGCCGTGCTCGACGCGGACCAGGAAGGGTTCCTGCGGAGCGACCGGTCGCTCATCCAGACCGTCGGGCGCGCGGCGCGGAACGCCTCGGGGCGCGCGATCTTCTACGCCGACCGCATCACCGGCTCCATGCAGCGGTGCATCGACGAGACGCGGCGCCGGCGCGAGCTGCAGATGGCGTACAACGAGGCGCACGGGATCACCCCCACCACCGTCGTCAAGAGCACGGAGCAGGTGCGGTTCATCACCCGGGTGGCCGACGCGCGCACGGACCGCGAGTCGCAGCCCAAGCGGGTGGCCGAGCGCGTGGCCACGTACGCGAAAGAGATGGACACCGCCGCGCTCCTCGAGATGCTCGAGCAGCAGATGAAGGAAGCCGCAGCGAACCTCGACTTCGAGGCCGCGGCGGCGCTGCGCGACCAGATCTTCGAGATCAAGGCGCAGCGCGGGGACGGTAACAAAAAAAAATCACAGAGCCCACCACACGCTCAAAAA
>JADGGM010000681.1 GCA_019689955.1 Gemmatimonadaceae bacterium | reverse complement strand
TGACCCACTGCTGGGTCTGAAGGTCGGTGATCTCCCCCTCCACCTTGTCGAACCACTCCCGGGCAAGCGCCACGTCCCCCACCCGGCGCCACAGCTCTCCCACCAGGTACGTCAGTACCGCCCGCTCGTCACGCTCGACACCGTCGTAGCTCGCCAGCGCCCGCTCGAACGTCCACGCGGCCTGCCGGCGGAAGTACCGCTCTGCCTCGACATCCCCCTCGTCCACACAGCACCACGCCGCCCGAAGGAGCAAGTCCGCCACCCGCCGCGGCTCCGCCCCCTGCCACGTCGCCACCTTCGCGGCGAACTCGTACTTCTCCGATCCGAGAATCGACCCCTCCGCCAGCTTCGGCGCCAGCTCGTCCCACACGTGCTCCTTGAGCATGGGGCTCACTTCCGCCTCATCCCCGAAGTCACGCTCGCTCCCCGCATAGCCGCACCGCGAGCACACGTGGATGAAGTACGGAAGCGGCTGCGCCCCCGCCGCGCGCTCGTGAAAGTCGGTGCGCTTCCCCCCAAACGAGTTCGTCGACAGCACGGCTTGCGAAGTGAACCGAGCGAAGCAGATCGGGCACGTGAGCTCTATTTGCTTTAGAGTAGTCATCTCTTGTCTCTCCTACACCTCCTCCTCCCTGGGCTTTCAAGAAAGTTGCGTGCCACGTAGTCGGTTCCCCTTGTTGTACCTCTCAGCCCCGGCTATCTTGGCGCGTCCGGCAGAAGGAGATCCAGCGCTCGCCTACCTGCGCTCAGGGCCTGATGTTGATCAATCTGATCCCAGATTTCTTCGCCGTCCTCGATAGCACTGATTTTCTCGCCGCTTACAGACGCTACCTCACCACTCACCGCCGCATTCTCGAGCCGTACTGGCACAACTACGTGCTGGACCCCGAGGGGCCGCACTTCGAGGATGTCGTGCGCACCACAATGCTTGCCGACCGGAGCGACCTCCGCGCGATGCTGGAACGCACCGACGTGGTGTCGCTCGCACGCGACACTGAGGCGCGCTGCGCGGCACTCCTGGAGATCGACTCGAAGGTCGACGTCGTCCTCATGGTCGGCGTCGGTGCCGCCAACGCCGGCGAGCTGGTAAGCGGGGGAACAGGGATCGCCTTCGTCTGCCTCGAGCACTTCACGGGCGTCGCCAACGCCGAAACCCGCGGATTGGGCCTCGACCCCGAGCTCATCCCCATGTGGCTCGCGCACGAGATCGCCCACGCGGTCCGCTACACCTCCCCGGGAAGCCGGAGCGAGATGCGGGAGCTCGTGGAAGCCGCAGGCGGGTACTACTCCTACTGGGACACCGGCCGCCGCGCCTCGCTGCGGGAGCTGCTCATCAATGAGGGGCTGGCCGTCGAGGTCGCACGCGCCGTCAGCCCCGGCCATGCGGACTGGGAATACTTCGGCTACGGACGGCGCCAGTACGCGCGCATCCGGGAGCTGGAAGCCATTATCGCACGCGGAGTTGCGCCAGACCTCGGCAACGCCGGGCTCGGCCTCCGCCTCCGCTACCTCTCCGGAGGGCTCAGCGACGATGCACGCACCGTGGGCCAGTACGTGATCCCCGAGCGCTCAGGGTACTACCTCGGCAGCCGCATGGTGGAACGCGCCGTGGCAGAACGCGGCTTCCCCTGGGCCATCCGCGCCACCGCGTCCGAGATCCTCGCCATCGCGACATCCACTGCCGCAACGGCCTGAACGAGGCGCCGGCGCCGGAGCGCCGGCGCTACTTCCCAATACAGAACGTCGCGAACACCCGGTCGAAGACCTCCTCGACGTCGATCGCCCCAACCAGCGACTCCAACGCGTCCACCGCCGCCCGCAGGTGCACGGCCAACACCGTCGGGGGAATCGGTGCCGGCTCACTCCACCCGCGCACGAACTCCCCCACCTCGCTCCACGCCCGCTCCACCGCCACGCGGTGCCGCTCCCGCGTGAGGAG
>JADGGM010000680.1 GCA_019689955.1 Gemmatimonadaceae bacterium | reverse complement strand
GAAAAGTATAGCCTATAGGCTGCATGAGCTGACGCTGTCGGCTCATATGTGCTGGCCGCGAACGGCATACGATCGAATTCGTATGTTTTAGCGCTACGCGGAGGCCAGAATCCGCCCCCTACACCCGGCTCGCCAGCCTGCTCAGCCGCTCCCGCGCCCGCTCCAACGTTTCGAGCTTCTTGCAGAACGCGAAGCGCACGTACTTCGCCCCAGCCTCCTTGTGGCTGAAGAAGCTCGACCCCGGCACCGTGGCCACACCGATCTCCTGGACCATCCACTTCGCGAACTCCACGTCGTTGAGGTCGCTGAGCGGCGAGAAGTCGGCGAGCACGTAGTACGCCCCCTCCGGGACCGTGAAGCGGAAGCCCGCCTCGCCGAGCGCCGCCGCGAGGACGTCGCGGCGCTCCTGGTAGCCGAGCATGAAGTGGTTGTAGTAGTCGGCGTCGAACGCCATCCCCACGGCCGCTGCCGCTTGCAGCGGCGCTGGGGCGCCGACGGTCAGGAAGTCGTGCACCTTCCGGATGGCCCCGGTCTGCGCCGCCGGCGCGATCGCCCACCCGATGCGCCACCCCGTGCTGCTGTACGTCTTGGAGAGGCTCGAGATCGTCACCGTGCGCTCGCGCATCCCCGGCCACATGGCGATCTCGTGGTGGTGGCCGACGTACACCATGTGCTCGTACGGGCTGTCGGTGAACGCCCACGCGTCGTGCTCACGGCACAGCTCCGCGATCAGCGAGATCTCCTCGCGCGTGAGCACCCGCCCCGTCGGGTTGTGCGGGGTGTTCACGATGATCGCCCTGGTGCGCGCCGAGAACGCGCGGCGGAGCCGCTCGGGGTCGAGCCGCCAGTGCGGCGGCTCGAGCGGGACGAACACGGGCTTCGCGCCGGCGAGGATGGCGTCGGGGCCGTAGTTCTCGTAGAACGGCTCGAGGACGATCACCTCGTCCCCGGGGTTGATGAGCGCGAGGAAGGTCGCGGCCATCGCCTCGGTGGAGCCGCAGGTGACGGTGATCTCGCGATCGGGGTCGACGTCCATCCCGTACCACCGCCGGTACTTCTCGGCCAGCGCGAGCCGGAACGCGCTCGCCCCCCAGGTGATCGCGTACTGGTTGATGTCCCCCTGGATCGCGGCGCACGCGGCCTCCTTCATCGGCGCGGGCATCGGGAAGTCGGGGAAGCCCTGGGCGAGGTTGATCGCGTCGTACTGATTGGCGATCCGCGTCATCTCGCGGATCACCGACTCCGTGAACGTCGTCGCGCGCTGGGCAATGGGGGGCATGGGAGGTGGCCGAGGGTGGAGGTTCGCCGAAGTGGTGCGCGGGTCGTGGCCCGTGTTCGCGTGCCGCGGCTCACCCGCGCCCGCCCACCTTGGCGAGCGCGAGGCGAATCAGCTCGGGGGCGGAGCGGCCGTGCCCGCCCTGGTCGAGCGCGGTCCGCACGGCCTTCTCCGCGTCGGCGCTCGTGTACCCCAGAGAGACGAGGGCGCGGATCGCGTCCTCCGCCGCGGCCCCTCCTTCGGAGCGCGGAGCGCCGGGCCCGCTCGGAGCTTGCACGTCGTCGAGCTTGTCCGCCAGGTCGAGCACCAGCCGCTCGGCCTTCTTGCGCCCCACCCGCGGCACCCCCTGGAGCGTCGCGATGTCGCGCTCGCGGATCGCGCGCACGAGTCGCTCGGCGGAGAGGGTCGAGAGCATGCCGAGCGCGAGCGCCGGGCCCACGCCGGTGGCGGTGAGGAGCCGCTGGAAGACGCGCTTCTCGAACGGCGTCGCGAAGCCGAAGAGGAGCCACTCGTCGTCGCGCACCACGAGGTGCGTGTGGAGCGTGACGTCGTCGCCCACCTTGGGGAGCGTCTCGTAGACGCCCAGCGGGATCGCCAGCTCGTACGCCACCCCGCCCGGCGTGGCGATCGCCACGCGGTCCAGGTCCTTCTCCACGAGCCGGCCG